>NZ_JSYB01000031.1:0-9724 GCF_054823945.1 Tepidiphilus sp. HLB4
CGCACTTTTGCGTACGTTTTTGAGAGCAGCTTCGTCCTGAATGCAGAGCACCACGATGACCCTCTCCCTCATCCTCCCCGCCAAGAACGAAGCCGCCGCGCTTGGCCCGCTGCTCGCGCGCCTGCGCGAGCGCTTTCCCGAGGCCGAGCTCATCGTGGTCGACGACGGCTCCACCGACGGCACCGCTGCCCTCGCCCAGGCCGCCGGCGCCCGCGTGGTGCACCACCCGGTGTCGCTGGGCAACGGCGCCGCGGTGAAGAGCGGCGCGCGCGCGGCCACGGGCGAAGTGCTGGTCTTCCTGGACGCCGACGGCCAGCACGACCCGGACGACATCCCGCGGCTTCTGGCCAAGCTCGACGAAGGTTACGACATGGCCGTGGGCGCGCGCGATGCCACCTCGCAGGCGAGCCTCGGCCGGGGGCTGGCCAACCGCCTCTACAACCGCCTTGCCGGCTACGTCACCGGCCACCGCATCCCGGACCTCACCTCCGGCTTCCGCGCCGTGCGCGCGGCCAAGTTCCGCCGCTTCCTCTACTTGCTGCCCAACGGCTTTTCCTACCCCACCACCATCACCATGGCGTTCTTCCGCAGCGCCTACCCCGTGGCCTACGTCCCCATCCACGCGAGCGCGCGCATCGGCAAGAGCCACCTCAAGCCGTGGAAAGACGGCCTGCGCTTTCTCCTCATCATCTTCAAAATCGCCACGCTCTATTCCCCCCTGAAACTCTTCGCTCCCCTCTCGGCGCTCTTCTTTCTCGCCGCAAGCGTGTGGTACGTCCACACCTTCCTCGACATCGGGCGCTTCACCAACATGAGCGCGCTGCTCTACACCGCTTCGCTGCTCATCTTCCTCATGGGGCTGGTGTCGGAACAGATCACGGCGCTGATGTACAAGGAGGATGAGGGGGGATGAGCGAACCGGGGCGCTCCTTGGCGGCGCGGAAAAGAGCGATCTTGGCCGCGGTCATGAGTCGGGCCAGATCGGCCGGATCTTCGAACGCGATGATGCGCTCGGCCGGTAGCGTCTCCTCCCCGTCGGCGAGCCGGGCGAGGTGGCACCCCCGCTGGAAAAACGCTTCGACGGGTTCGGTCTTCAGGATCGTTTTCATGTGTTGCTCCCCCAAGTTCAGCGAACCGCCCTATCATCAGGGTTGACGGTCATAGCAAGCCAAATCCTCGTCCAAGGACCAGACACGGACTCGGGTCATAGGATGGAGCTCACAATTTCGCTCCCATTCTTTGATGATCGAAAGATCGGCCAGACTAATTCCCTCGCGCTGCTTCTTGAAGGACTTGCTTCGCATGACGAATTGCGGGAAATTCCCCAGCCAGCGTAAGAATTCATCGCGATCCGGAAAATGGGTCACTCGATAGGGTGTTTCACCCTGGAACGCCTTGGCAATCTCATCAACCAATTTCTCTGCATAAATCCGACGCGTCTGCCCAGTATCCAAATCGGCGATGTGATTACCGGTTTCCCATACCGTGGCCAGTGGCAAGAGAAAATAGTCGCCGGCTTGGATCGATCGTTGGAACGAACCGAGCACGTTGGATCGGTCTTGGTTGAATCCCGGAACATCCAGCACGTTGAGGTACACCGAGGTATCGAGCAAAATGATAGCGCTCATTATCATCACCCATGCTGAATGGATTCCAGCCACGCCATCGCTTTGGCTTTCCGCTCGAGCGTCTGCGGTCGTTTGACGAAACGCTCCAAGGCGCCGCTCGTAACCAACCTGCCAAGGGTATCTTGGGCGATCAATTCCGGGTAGTCCGGCACGTCTTGCAGCCGAACCACCCGGCTGCTGCCGTCATTCGGGTCACGATAGCAAAACAGCACATCGGACAGCGCCGCATCGGGTAGCGCGTCAAGCATCGCCGGGTTGTGGGTGGAGAGCAGTACACGCAAGCGCCGACGCTCTGCAATGCTGCGGATGTTGGCGAGCAAATGATGCGCACGGCTGGGGTGCACGCCATTGTCGATTTCCTCGATCACCACCAGACTGCCTTCAGGGGCAGAGAGCATGGCCGCTGCGATGGAGAGCACACGCAAGGTGCCATCCGACAGTAGGGATGCATCCACATCGCGCTCATGCCCACCGAAGGTTTCGGTCAGTTGTACCATCACCCCACCGCGCGGTTCTATCAAAAACGACAGGCGGACAATGTCTTGTTCCGGCAGGCTTTGAATGAATTTGAGAATGTCCTGCCGTTGTGTACGATCAGGTTCCTTCTGGCCTTGAGCCGTTTCCACCTCTTTGTCACGATCCACCCCCCAAAGGTGATAGAGCACCGCCGACAGATTACTGCCATCGCCTTGCAGCGCTTTATCCGAAGGAAAACTATAATCGCGCATGCGGGCGGGGACGGGGTCGAGAAACAGAATGTCCGATAGCCAGCGTTCCAGTGCCTTGACCACGGGCGGGATGCGTTCACGTGAAGTTTTGTGCGCTGCTTCAAAAGCTGCTGAACTAGTGAGCTGCGTAAAAATAGCCTGCTGGTCGGAGCAAATGATGTGGGGTTTTTTGCCGCCTTTGGCGAAGTTGTTGTAGGCCACGCCGCAATCCGTACTCCGTTCGTGCGAAGGCTGATCGAGCGTATAAAGGGGCACACTCGCGCCTTCGTGGCTCAAGGTTTCGCCCACGATGTGCAAACCATCGGCACGCCGCTCCAGCCGCATCATTAGCCGGTTCCATTCGGCCTGATCCGTTTCCGCGCCCAAGCCAAACCAAGGACCGCGATCGAACGACAAATCTTCGACCCTGCCGCGCACCAGCCGATCGCCGCTTTGCACCGCATACTGGATGGCAGAGAGCCTTTGCCCCTGTGCCAGCCACGAGAGTAAGCGCATACCCTCGATGGCGTTGCTCTTGCCCGATGCATTGGCTCCGATCAGCACGGTAAGCGGCGCAAGCGGCAGGCGTGCCTGCCGGTAGCTCTTGAAGTTTTCCAGCGTGATGGCGGTCAGCATGGCGAAGCCTCCTTGGCTGTGGCTCAGACCCCGGCACATGAAGAGACCTCCTGCCGGCGAGCAGTTCTGGCAATTTCGAGCGAAATTGTACGATTGTAGCGCGAAGCCACCTTGCCTGCCACGCAATGTGGTTACAATGTCGAAGCGCAGCGCCAGGCCTGCAGGAGATTGACATGAACACTGCGGTAGTCGTTCTTGGAATCAGCGTGGAAAGCCTCCTGTGGGGAACCCCGGCACCACGGCCGCGCACGGCGTCTCCCTTCCGAGCCGCGCCGACATCCCGGAACGACGCCAACGCATGAGCATACCGCGCATCCTGCTCGTCACCCGCAATCTTCCGCCGCTGCTGGGCGGAATGGAGCGGCTGAACCTGCGGCTGGCCGCGGCGCTCGCCGAACGCGCCGAAGTGCACGTCGTGGGGCCCGGCGGGGCCGAAGCGTACCTGCCGCCGGAAGTCTTGCTGCACCCGGTGCCGCTGAAGCCGCTTCCGCGCTTTCTCGCCAGCGCTTTCGCGCGCACCCTCATGCTTGCACGGCGCCTGCGGCCCGAATGGATCGTGGCCGGCAGCGCCCTCACCGCCCCCATGGCGCTTGCCGCCGCCCGCGCCTCGGGCGCGCGTGCCGCCGCCTACGCCCACGGGCTGGATCTAGCCGTGCCGCACCCCCTCTACCGCGCCCTGTGGTACCCGGCCATCCGCCGGCTCGATCGCCTCATCGCCAACAGCCGCTACACTGCCGGCCTGGCCCAGGCGCTGGGCGTGCCGCACGATCGGCTCGCCCTCGTGCATCCCGGCGTCGACCTCCCGCCCCCCGACCCGCAGGCCCGCGCCCGCTTCCGCGCCCGGCACGGACTGGACGAGCAACCCGTGCTGCTCTCCGTCGGACGCCTGACGGCGCGCAAGGGCCTGCGCGAATTCGTCACCGAGGTGCTGCCGCGCATCGTCGCCAAGCAACCGGACGCCGCGCTCGTGGTGGTGGGCGACGTGCCGAAAGACGCCCTGCACGCCCAGGCCCAGACGCCGCAGGCCATCCTCGACGCGGCCCGCCGCTGCGGTATCGAGCACGCCCTGCGCTTCACCGGCCCGCTCTTCGGCCCCGCGCTCGATGAAGCCTGGTACGCCGCCGACCTCCACGTCTTCCCCGTGCGCGAACTCCCCAACGACCCCGAAGGCTTCGGCATGGTCGCGATCGAGGCTGCGGCGCACGGTTTGCCCACGGTGGCCTACGCCACGGGCGGCGTGGTGGATGCGGTGGCCGACGGCGTGAGCGGGCGGCTGGTGGCGCCGGGCGATGCCGCCGCCTTTGCCGATGCCATCCTGCAACTGCTGGCCACGCCTTTGGACGAAGCGGGCATCCGCGCGTTTGCCAAAGGGTTTGCGTGGGAGGTGTTTGGGGAAAGGGTGGGGCGAGTTTTGCAATGAATTTGGCCACCGTCACCGTTACCTACAACCCGGACCTCACCCTTCTCGACGCGCAACTGCGCCAGTTGCCCGCCGACGCGCTGCGTGTGGTGGTGGACAACGCCTCGGCCCCGGACTTGCGCGAGCCGCTGCGCGCGCTGTGCGAGGCGCACGGGGCGGTGTTCATCGCCAATGCCGAGAACCTCGGCCTCGCCACCGGCCTCAACATCGGCGCACGCAAGGCACTGGAACTGGCGCCTGATCTCGCCTACCTGCTGCTGCTGGATCAGGATACCGAACCCGGCCCGGACGGTGTGCAGAGCCTCGTCAAAGCCTATGAAAACGTGCTGGAACGGGGCGATCCGCCCGGCTGCGCCGGCCCGCGCATGGTCGATGCCCACACCGGCCTGCAACACGGCTTTCACTGCATGACGCGCTGGCGCTGGCGGCGCCGCTTCCCGCCCGCCACGCAGACCGAGCCGGTGCGGCTCGCCAACTTGAACGGCAGCGGCACCTTGATTCCGGCCCACGTCTACCGCCAGCTCGGCGGCCTGGACGATGCGCTGTTCATCGACCACGTGGACACCGAATGGTCGTTCCGCGTGTTGGCGGCGGGCTATGCGCTGTATGGCATGCCGCAGGTCGGTTTCATCCACCGCATGGGCGAGGCCAGCGTGCGTTTCTGGCTGTTCGGCTGGCGCGTCTGGCCCAGCCGCTCGCCACAGCGGCACTTTTTCCTGTTCCGCAACGCCGTCATCCTGATGCGGCGCAATTACGTGCCGGCCGTCTGGAAAGCGTGGGCGGTGGCCAAGCTGCTCGTCACGTTCGCTGTACATGCACTGACCGACCCGCGCCGAAAAGAACAATGCCAGGCCATGCTGCGCGGGCTGCGCGAGGGACTCGAATCAAAGGCGATACGCTGATGCGCCATCCCATCATCGGCCTCACCCTGCATTACCGCCACGCCGCGCTCACCGATCGCTGCGTGCGCAGCCTGCTCGCCGACGGAGCGGATGCTGTGCTCGTGTGGGACAACACCGGCGACGGCGGCGAAAGCGCAAAGGGCATCACCGTGTGCCAGGAGCAGCCGGACCGGGTCGTGTTAGAAATCTCGCCCGCCAACCTCGGCTTTGCCGCCGGCGTCAATCGCGGCATTGAGGCGATTCTCGCCCGCTGGCCGCAGGCGTGGGTTTTCCTGCTCAACAACGATGCCGAAGTGTTGCCCGGTGCCGTCTCGACCCTGAGCGAAGCGCTGGCTGCCCATTCGTCAGCGGTCGTGGCCTTCCCCCTGATCGATCAAGGTGACCGATTCAGCGGTGCGACGTATTACCAGCGCCACTTCGGTTTGCTGTCGTCCCGTCCGCTGCCCGCTTCGGTAATGCACCCCAGCGGCTGCGCCCTCATGATTGCCCCCGAACGCATAGGGTTACCGCTCTTCGACGAAGACTTCTTCATGTACGGCGAGGACGTGATGCTCGGCGCCCGCCTCGGGCCGCAGCGCATGGTGCACGTCCCCGAAGTGCTGGTGCGCCACGCCGGCAATGCCGGCAGCGGCCAAGGCTCGGCCTTCTACGAAGAACGCATGGTCACGGCGCACTGGTTGCTGGCGCGCAAGCTGGCAAAAAACCGACTGGAACTCGGCCTGTATCTGCTTGGCCGCGCGCTCTCCCTATCCGCACGGGCGCTGCTGCGCGCCCTGCGCCAGCGCAGCCTCATCCCCCTCACCGCGCTCTGGCGGGGCTGGCGTCTGGCCTCGCGTGGTTTGCCATGACTGTGCCGTTCGAGAGAATGCGCTCCACCGCGGCCCAGACGCTCTGCGGCGCGACCGATGCAATCTCCCGGGACCTGACAACTACTCTCTACTCGCAAATACCGTCATCACTTTGTAAGTATGGCTTTGCACCGCTTTTCTAAAGTCGATTACGTTTCCTATACTATATGAGCGCTTGGCCGCTTCCGGCCTACTCCATGGCCAATCATAATACCTATCAAACCAAATAAATTGGGTAAAATTAGAATAATCGAGAATATCTAAAATTTCATCAAGTTGACCATCTGAGAGGAACATACAGTGAAGCTCTATAAATACGAGCCGCACTCGCTGTAGCGTCTGACGCGCTCCGCGTAGCGCAAGTATCTCGCCGCCCTCAATATCCATCCTTAAAACTGTAGGCCAAATCCCGTGCATTTGAACATAATTATCAATCGTAGTAGCCTGAACTTCAATTTTATTTCTTTGCTTAAGTTCTTTATTTTCAACAACAGAACCCCAGTTAGCAACATCTGAAACAAAAAAATTAACTTTCCCAACGCGATCAGAAATAGCAAAATGTTCTACGCGAATGTCTGAATTTAACTTATTAGCATTTTCCTGAGCAAGTTTTACTAGCTCTGGATCGGGTTCAAATCCTCTTATACAGCAGGCACTTTCCAAAGCTTTATCAGCAATCAAAAGATAATAACCTATATTCGATCCAATATCGAAAATAACGTCTTTTGGCTTCAGAAGTCGTTTATACTCTACAGTTGCTAACGGTTCATGCTTTCCATATAAAATCAATTCTTCTTTAATGCCATCAATGCGATCAGGCAAAGCAATCGGAACACCTTCAACGTTAGCACAGCTGCGCTGCAATAATGAGAAATTTATTAATTTACGCGCAAAATATTTATATTTTCCAAGATTGTATAATCGCCATAAATAATTGATCAATCCTTCCTTATTGATACTTCGGCTGATCTTATTAATTTTTACAAAAAAAATGTTTTCCATAATTAATTTATTCCGATTTTATTTTAAAGAAGGCGCCAAAAAGAAGCAATATTAGAAAAAACTCGAAAAAATAGGCATTCCATATTGCCCCACGAAGCCCAAAACAAGGTATAACCCATAATGCAAAAATTACTCCACTTGCTCCACCAGCTAGATAAACTATTATTAAAATATGGCGCCACCGCTTTGCTACTATCGCACTTACACCTATACGAATAATCTGAAAAATTGGCAACCAAGCCAACGCCACAATCAGCTGCGCGACACCATCAAACCCAGATCCCAACAAACGGGGAAGCCAAGGCGCCACTAGAATCAAAAAAACACTCCCGAGTAAGGCCAAAAATACTAATATTCCCGCAATAAGCCAAAATTGCCAATCAGGTTTTTTTTCAGAATAAAATTTCGGCCACAGCGCCTCCAACATCGCCTGCAACGGCAGGCTCGCCAGATCGACCGCCCGCTGCGCCACGCCAAAGCTGCCTGCCTGGCCATAACTCGCCCGGGCAAGCAGCGGTTTGTTGAATTCGGCTTGCAGGCGAAACGACAGCGCGCCGATCGTGAAAGGAAAACTCTCGCGGGCCATGCGCCAGTCGCGCTTTTGTGGCCATACCGGCCGATGCCCGGCCACGAGCCGGCGCGCAAGGAACGCGGCATAGATCGCGCTCGATGCTGCGTAAACCCAAAGCCAGCCGACCGGATCCACCGCGCCCAGGGCGGCATAGAGCAGCAGCGCGGCCAGACGGGCAAGGATCATGCCGGCCAGGATCGCTCCGAAAGCGCCCACCCGATGCCGGGCCTGCTCGACCCGGGCAGCGAGTTCGAGGAACGAGGCCGCACCGATCTCTGCCAGGGCAAACGCCGCGAGGGCGGCCAGCGGAATGCGCGAAGGCAGGCTCCAGGCAAGCAGCGCCGTGGCGGCCGCGGAACAGACGAGCGCCGCCGGCCACCACAGCGCGAGCGCCATGCCCAGCTGGCGGGGCAACGCCGCCGGTTCGCGCGCGCCGTCGCGCAGCAAGAGTCCCCCCAGCCCCAAGCCGGCGATGGGCGAGAAAAAGCCACTCACCGCCAAGGCCGTGACAAAAAGGCCGTAGCCCTCCACCCCCAGCACACGGGCGAGCAGCACGACCATCGCTGCCTGCGCCGCCGCGCGCAGCAGCAGCCAGCCGAACAAGCCGCCACTCGCGCGCAGGTAGCCGCCGGGGCGCCAGGTCAGGAGACGGTGCAGGACGAGGTTCAAGATCCCGCCGTCCGGAGGATTCGGAACATCGGGTTTTCCCGTGGGAGATGTGCTGTGCTCAGCATCATGCCGGGCATTCATGTCGCTTATTGTAGCCGCGCCGGGGCATTGCCGTGCACTCATCGCAGCGGTTGGCGATGCGGTCCCGCTGCGCATCGGCGAGCAAGACGAGGGGGATGGCAACCACCATGATCGTCAGTAGTGATAACGACAGGCAATCACCACCAAGGCGTGCTGCGAATCCACGCAGTAGTCCAGCCGGTGGGTATCGTCGATGCGGCGCGACCAGAATCCCGAGAGGTTTTCTTTCAAGGGCTCGCGGTGAAAATGGGACGTTCATGCCCCGAACACGTCCTCGAGGCGCTGCGAGTCGAGCACGCGGTCCGCCTAGGTCTCGAGCTCCTCGCTCGTGGCCGAGTGTAGGCGGCCGCGGTGGGATTTTTTTCCTCGACGACGAGCAGCCTCGTGCGGGCGAGTCCTTCGACGTCGCGTTTGCCTTAGCGTTTCAAGTCGCGGTAGAAGTTCTCGTGGGGACCGACGGCTTCGAGATAGACCAAGCGAACGCCGTCATCTCGGGTGTAGCCCAAGAGGTAGAGTTGACCGAGGCAGCAGAACTTGTAGACCCACAGATCCGAGAAGTCGCCTTTCTTCTTCTCGCCGATGTCGGGGTTTTGAGCCACGGTCTCGATGGCCGCATCGACTTCGGCCACCACGTTGTCGTGTAGCTTTTTGTAGATGCGGGCAAAGCGCCGGGTTTGCCGAACACTCCAGCTCATGCCTTGGCTGCTGAGCGAGGGACGAAGGCGGTGCTGTCTTCGCGCGGTTCGGCCATGCTCATCAGGCTCTCGGCAATGAAGGATGCGGGAAGATCCGGGTTGTCGAGCGCGGCGCGACCTACTTTGGCCCAGAATTCCAGCTGGCCTTGGACGGTACGGAACTCGGCCTTGGCTGCAGCGCGTGCAGCGTTGACCAGGCGCTCATCGATACGCACAGACACCGTGCTCATCGCAATGCTCCATTGAATTTCAGGTTACCACAATTGTAGTCATGCGCTACGATGCGGTCAAGGGCGGTCATCCGACGTCGCCAAGGTCGATCCTCGCCCAAGGGTCGAACCTGGATGAAAAAGATGCAGCGAAACGAGGTTCACAGCCTGCCTTCCACCGCCTCTCGCGGCAGCACCCCCTTGATGTCGTACACCACCCCACCCTCGCGCAGCCAGGCGCGGATCGCTTCCGCGCCTAGGTCGCGGTATTGGCGGTGCGCCACGGCGAGCACGATGGCGTCGTAGGTGCCGAGCTTTGGCTTCAGGGTGAGTTCGAGGCCGTATTCCTGCCGGGC
>NZ_JSYB01000032.1:0-26509 GCF_054823945.1 Tepidiphilus sp. HLB4
GCCAGGGAAAACGCCACCGGAACGGCCGTTGCTCGAGGACGAGCGCACCCGCATTCGGCGCTGGCTTGAGCTGATCGGCGAGACCGACCCGGCGACCATCGCCAGGGTGCTGGCGGCGGCGGCCGAGGATTCGACGGCGCGGCATTACTACCTGGAGCGATTCCGCGATTGGGAAGAGCGCGCGGCCGTGGCCGAATTCGACGGCGGCTTGCCCCGCCTCGAGGCCGAGCGGCAGGCGGCGGCGCAATCGTTCGAGGCCACCGAGGAATCACGCGCGGCACTGCGCGCGGCGCGCCAGGCGTTTGGCGATCCCCTGCCAAGGCCTTGATCACTCCCCCCGTGAAGTGCGCTTACGGCGGCGATAAGCACGCTTCACGGCCACGCCAAGCGGTGGCAAAAGGTACTCCGACGGGTTCCATGGTTAGGGTGATGCAATCCGCGTTGGTCGGCAGTTTTCGCATCCTGAAACTTGAATACGCCCGACGCATCGCGCCGGAATGAGAGACGGCGGGCGGCGATGCGATGCGCTCTTTTTGACGGCTTTAGCGTGACGCTTTCGCCGGTTCAAGCGTGGCGCTTGCGCCGTGCGGCCAGGCTTTGAGGCGGCGCCACCACGCGAACCCTGGAAGAGCACCACCACCACGCGCCAGAAAGAAAAAACGGCTTGAATAGCGGCCGCCTGAGCCGTTTTCTCTGGCGGGGATAGGCCATCCTATGGGCGATCCAAGAAAACGGCCTACAGCGGCGCTATGGCGGCGCACGGCCAAGCGCACCTTTTAACCATGGTTGCGACCCAGTTTAACCATGGTTGAAGAGGCAAGGCGCGCGCACCCACGCCAGGAACGGCGGCGGCTGTGGCGACCGGCGGCGGCGGCCGGAAGGCGGTTCATGCCGACCACATCAAAAAAACGGGACGCGCTGCAAGACGATAAGGCAGGAAAAACGATAAGGCAAGTGATAAGGCAGAAATTTTTTGCTTGCCGTTTTTTCCTTTGAAATCAAGCACTTATGCGAATGTGTTGGTGGAGCCGGGGGGAGTCGAACCCCCGTCCGGAAGCCCTCTACAGCCAGGTCTACATACTTAGCCTACCGTTTGAATTTAGCGCCGGTGTGGGTGGGTAGGCTCACCGCACCGACGCGAGCCGCCTTGGTTTTAGGCCCCGGGCCAAGCGGCCCGACCCGGGGACGAGCCTCTGTGAATGACGCTGCGAGATGGCTTACGCCATCATCCGGCCCAGAGGCCAGCCGGTGCAGCGCTCGCCGCCCTTAGGCGGCGAGAGCGAAACGCTCGTCGTTGGCGTTTGTTTGCTTTCCAGTGGATTTACGAGGGGACTGGTCCTCGGTATGCGCTGTGCTGCTTTGCGACCCCCGTCGAAGCCAGGTACGGCCCCATTGGGTTTACAAGGTATTAGTGCATCGCAGGGCGGAAAAGTTCCGCCGGTGGGTGCACTTTTTTCACGTCGCCTTGCGGGCGGCGAGCAGGTAGTTTACCGCGGTTTCGTCGATCAGGCGATAGGTTTTCGTGAGCGGGTTGTAGCCCAGCCCCTTGAGGGCGACCGGTTCGAGCCCGTGCGATCGCGCCCAGCGGGCGAGTTCGGCGGGGCGGATGAATTTTCCGAAGTCGTGGGTGCCGCGCGGCAGCAGCCTCAGCAGATATTCCGCCCCCAGGATGGCGTGCAGGTAGGCTTTGGGCGTGCGGTTGATCGTGGCGAAGAAGGCCCAGCCGCCGGGGGCGAGCGTCGCGGCGCAGGCGGCGACGATGGATTCGGGGTCGGGGACGTGCTCGAGCAGCTCCATGCAGGTGACGACCTCGTAGGCACCGGGATGTGCTTCGGCGTGGTCCTCTGCGCTCTCCAGGCGGTAGTCCACCGATAGGTCGGATTCCAGGAGATGGAGCTTGGCGACGTCGAGGGCGGCAGCGGAGAGATCGATGCCGGTGACCTTGGCGCCGCGCTGCGCCATTCCTTCGGAGAGGATGCCGCCGCCGCAGCCGACGTCGAGCACGCGTTTGCCGGCAAGGGTGACGTGCGACTCGATCCAGGAGAGCCGCAGCGGATTGATCTCGTGCAGCGGGCGGAATTCGCTCGTCGGATCCCACCAGTGGTGGGCGTGCTCGTCGAATTTGGCGAGTTCCAGCGGGTCGACGTTCGTCATAGCAGTTTCTCCAAAGAAAAACCCCGCCATGGCGGGGTTTTTCGCAGACATCGGATGACCAGAATTACTTGTCGGTGCCGATGACCTGGATTTCGACGCGACGGTCGGGTTGCAGGCAGTCGATGAGTTTCTTGTTGCGGCGGTTTTCCGGGCCCATGTTTTTGCACTTGTCGCCAGTGACGGGCATTTTCTCGCCCTTGCCTTCCGTGTAGACGCGGTTGGCCGGCACGCCTTTGCTGATCAGGTATTTCTTGACGGCGTCGGCGCGGCGCTCGGAGAGTTTCTGGTTGTAGGCATCGCTGCCGATACGGTCGGTATGACCGACGGCGAGGATGACTTCGACGTTGTATTTGCCGAGTTGCGAGACGATTTCGTCGAGCTTGGCCTTGCCTTCGGGGCGCAGGGTGGCCTTGTCGAAGTCGAAGAGGGTGTCGGCCGCGAGCTTGACTTTCTGCTCGGCAGGTTTCGGCGCGGGACGCGCGACCGGAGCGGCCGGCTTGGGCGGTTCGCATTTTTCTTTGGCGATCAGGTCGGGATCGCAGCTGCAGGCGAGCGGTTTGCCGCTGGCGTCCTTGGCCTGTTCGGCGGCTGCGGGCGACCAGCTGGCGCCTGCCTGCACGCACAGGCCGGAACCCGAGGTGACGACGACGTTGCGGGAGTCGGTGACGTAGGGAACGACGCCTTTCGGATCGACGACGACGTCGGCGGACATCGCGCTCATGGAGAAACCGAGCGTTCCGAGCACGGCGAGCAGCTTGAGGCGGGTGTTTTTAGTCATGGCAGCATCCTTTCTTGTGAAAACGGTTGGGACAAGGTCTGGGATTGCATCCTTGAGTTCATTATACAAGCACTTTTTCAGCGGGTTTGCAACTGAATCCGCTGTCGCCAGTTTTGCGCCAAAGCGGTCAAATGGCTGTTGCTTTCTTGCAACAGAAGTTGGCCGTTGGCCACGCGCCGCCGGCCAGCGACCCAGACGTCGCTGACGTGCTCGCGTCCGGCGACGAAGACGAGATGTGAGCAGGGGTCGTAGCAGGGCTGGGTTTCGACGGCGTCGAGCGCCACGGCGGTGAGATCGGCCGCCTTGCCCGGGCGGATCGAGCCGAGGCGTGCATCCAGCCCGAGGGCGCGGGCGGCGCCGATGGTGGCCAGTTCCAGCGCCTGTATCGCGGGCAGCACCTCGGCGCGTCCTTGGGTGGCCTTGGCGAGCAGCGCCGCGTGGCGCATTTCCTGGAAGAGATCGAGCCGGTTGTTGCTCGCCGCGCCGTCGCTGCCCAGGCCGGCGGGGATGCCGGCTTCGATCCAGGCGGGGACGGCGGCGATGCCGCTGGCAAGTTTCATGTTGGAGGTGGGGCAGTGCACGAGGGCTACGCCGCGCTCGGCCAGCAGCGCGATTTCGTTCTCGGTGAGGTGCACCGCGTGCACGCCGACGAGCCCCGGTCCCAGTAGGCCGAGGCGGTCGAGCCGCTCCAGGGGCGTCTCGCCGTGGCGTGCGAGCGATTCTTCCCGCTCCTGTGCCGTTTCGAGCAGGTGGATCTGCACCGGCAGGTCGAGCTGGGCGGCGAGGGTGGCGATGCGCTCGAGCGCCGCATCGCCCACCGAATAGGGTGCGTGCGGCGCGAGCAGGAAGGAGACGAGCGCTTCCTCGCGCCAGGCGTCGCGCACGGCGAGCCCTTTGGCGAGCGCCTCGTCGGCGTCGGCTGCGTACGGCGTGGGAAAGTCGATGGCGGTGATGCCGAGCACCGAGCGCATGCCCATGGCAGTGAAGGCGCGCGCGGCGGCCTCGGGATAGAAGTACATGTCGACGGCGGTGGTGATGCCGCCGCGCAGCATCTCGGCGGCGGCGATGAGTGTGCCGTCGTGGACGAATTCCTCGCTCAGGAGGGCGGCCTCGCGCGGCCAGATCGCCTCTTCGAGCCAGCGGCGCAAAGGGAGATCGTCGCCGATGCCACGCAGCAGGGTCATGGCCGCGTGCGTGTGCGCGTTGATGAGGCCGGGCAGCAGCACGTGCTCGGGCAGCTCGACGCGCTCGCGGGGGCGCCAGCGCCGTTCCAGTGCGTCGGTCGGCCCTACGTCGAGGATTGTGTCGCCGCGGATCGCGACGGCGTGACCGGTGAGCAGCGCCCCGGCCGGTTCCATCGGCAGCAACCAGCGGGGGAGGAGGAGGGCATCGGCGGACTGAAGCGCGGTCGGCTCGGGCATCGGCGGGCTCCGGAAGGGGGTTGAACGGCGTGATAAAATAGCGAATTCTACGGATTTGTACGGCGGTTTTTGCTCAATGGATTCTTTTGCCCGCGAAACCCTGCCCGTGCCCCTCGAAGAGGAGATGCGGCGCTCTTATCTCGACTACGCCATGAGCGTCATCGTCGGCCGGGCTCTGCCCGACGTGCGCGACGGCTTGAAGCCCGTGCATCGGCGCGTGCTCTACGCCATGCACGAATTGGGCAACGACTGGAACAAGCCCTACAAGAAGTCGGCGCGCATCGTCGGCGACGTGATCGGTAAATACCACCCGCACGGCGACATGGCCGTCTACGACACCATCGTGCGCATGGCGCAGGATTTTTCCCTGCGCTATCCCCTCATCGACGGTCAGGGCAACTTCGGCTCGGTCGACGGCGACAGCCCCGCGGCCATGCGCTACACGGAAATCCGCATGTCGCGCATCGGGCACGAGATGCTGGTCGACATCGACAAGGAAACCGTCGATTTCGGTCCGAACTACGACGGCAGCGAGCGCGAGCCGCTGGTGCTGCCTTCCCGCATTCCCAATCTGCTCATCAACGGTTCGAGCGGCATCGCGGTGGGCATGGCCACCAACATCCCGCCGCACAACCTCGGCGAGGTGGTGCGGGCGTGCCTGGCGTTGCTGGAAAACCCCGAGCTCTCCGACGACGATCTGATGCAGTACGTACCGGCGCCGGATTTCCCTACTGCTGGGCTCATCGTCGGGCTCGAAGGGGTGCGCGAGGGCTACCGTACGGGGCGGGGCCGCGTGGTGATGCGGGCGCGCACCCATTTCGAGGAGATCGGCCGCGGCGACCGGCAGGCGATCATCGTCGACGAGCTGCCGTATCAGGTCAACAAGAAGACGCTGCTCGAGCGCATCGCCGAGCTCGTCAATGAGAAGCGCATCGAGGGCATCAGCGAGATCCGCGACGAGTCGGACAAGTCCGGCATGCGCGTGGTCATCGAATTGAAGCGCGGCGAGCATCCCGAGGTGATCCTCAACCAGCTCTTCAAGCACACGCAGATGCAGGATACCTTCGGCATGAACCTGGTGGCGCTCGTCGATGGGCGGCCGCAGACGCTCACGCTCAAGGCCCTCGTCGGACACTTCCTTGCGCACCGGCGCGAGGTGGTGACGCGGCGCACCGTCTTCGAGCTGCGCAAGGCGCGCGAGCGCGGGCACATCCTGGAAGGTCTGGCGGTGGCGCTCTCCAACGTCGACGAAATCGTCGCGCTCATCAAGGCTTCGCCCACGCCGGCTGCGGCGAAAGAGGCGCTGCTCGCACGCCGCTGGCATTCGCCGGTGGTGGCGGAGCTGGTGGCGCGCGCAGGCGAGGATGCTGGGCGTTTCCGTCCCGAGGGGCTGGGGGCCGAGTTTGGCTGGTCGGAGGAAGGTTATCGCCTGTCAGAAGTGCAGGCACAGGCGATCCTGGATCTGCGCCTGCAGCGCCTCACGGGGCTCGAGCAGGACAAGATCGTGCAGGAGTACCGCGAGGTGATCGAGCGCATCGCCGATCTGCTCGACATCCTTGCCAGGCCCGAGCGCGTCTCGGCCATCATCGCCGAGGAGCTGCGTCAGATCGCCGCCCAGTACGCCGATCCGCGCCGCAGCGAGCTGGTGCTCGAAGCCGACGAGATCCGCCTCGAAGACCTGGTGGCGCCACAGGACATGGTGGTCACGCTCTCGCACGCCGGCTACGTCAAGCGCCAGCCGCTCGACGACTACCGGGCGCAGCGCCGCGGCGGGCGCGGCAAGCAGGCGGCCGCGGTCAAGGAGGAAGATTTCCTCGAGCAGGTGTTCGTGGCCAATACCCACGACTGGGTGCTGTGCTTCTCCAGCCGCGGGCGCGTCTACTGGCTGCGCGTCTTCGAGCTGCCCGAGGGGGCTCGCGGTGCGCGCGGCAAGCCCATCGTCAACCTCGTGCCCATGGGGCCGGACGAGCGCATCCAGGCCGTACTGCCGGTGCGTGAGTTCGACGATGCGCACTACGTCTTCTTCGCCACCGCTTCCGGCGTGGTGAAGAAGACGGCGCTGTCGGCATTCGCCAATCCGCGCAAGGCCGGGATCGTGGCGCTGTCGCTCGACGACGGCGACCGCCTCATCGGCGTAGACCTCACCGACGGGACCTGCGACGTGATGCTCTTCTCCGACGCGGGCAAGGCGGTGCGCTTCGCCGAAGACGACGTGCGGCCGATGGGGCGCGAGGCGCGCGGTGTGCGCGGCATGGCGCTCGAAGACGGTCAGCAGGTGGTGTCGATGCTGGTGGTGCGCGACGAGTCCGGCTCGGTGCTCACGGCCACGGAGGCGGGCTACGGCAAGCGCACGCCGGTGGCCGAATTCACCCGCCACGGGCGTGGCACCAAGGGGATGATCGCCATCCAGACCAGCCGCCGCAACGGCCGGCTCGTGGCCGCTTGCCTGGTGCAGCCGGGCGATGAGATCATCCTCATTTCGCAGAACGGGGTGCTGATCCGCACTTCGGTCGACGACATCCGCGAGATGGGCCGTTCCACCCAAGGGGTGACGCTGATGGCGCTGGACGACGGCGACCGCCTGGTGACGGTGGTGAAAGTGGCGCGTACGCCGGTGGTCGGGGACGAGGACGAAGGGGAAGACGATGCGGGTGTATAACTTCAGCGCCGGGCCGGCGATGCTGCCGGAGCCGGTCCTGCGCACGGTGCAGGAGGAGCTGCTCGACTGGCACGGGATCGGCTCGAGCATCATCGAGGTGAGCCATCGCGGCAAGCACTTTTCAGAAGTGATCGCGCGGGCGGAGGCCGATCTCCGCAAGCTGCTCTCCATTCCCGAGGACTACGCCGTGCTCTTCCTGCAGGGCGGGGCGACGCTGCAGTTCTCCGCCATCCCCATGAACCTGCTTGGCGGCGGCTCGGCCGATTACGTCGTCACCGGCGCCTGGTCGCAGAAGGCGTTCGCGGAGGCGCAGCGCATCGCGCCCGTGCTCGGCGGCAGGGTCCGTCTGGCCGGCTCCACCGAGGAAAGCGGCTTTACCCGCGCGCCGCGCCCCGAGGAGCTTTCGCTCGATCCCAATGCGCGCTACGTGCATGTGTGCACCAACGAGACGATCCACGGCGTGGAGTGGCTGGAGCTCGAGGCGCTGCAAGCCTCTGGCGTGCCCCTCGTTGCCGACATGTCCTCGCACCTGCTGTCGCGCCCGATCGACGTGCGCCGCTTCGGCCTCATCTATGCCGGGGCGCAGAAAAACATCGGCCCGGCGGGACTGACGCTCGTGATCGTGCGCCGCGATCTCATGGCTTCGCCCTGGGAGGGAACGCCGCCGGTGCTGCGCTACGACCGCATGGCCGAGAACGGCTCGATGCTCAATACGCCGCCCACGTTTGCCATCTACGTCGCCGGGCTGGTTTTTCAGTGGCTCGAATCGCTCGGCGGGCTCGCGGCGATGGCGCAGTGCAACGAAGCCAAGGCGCGTCTGCTCTACGAGTGCATCGATGCCACGCCCTTTTACCGCAACGCCGTCGAGCCGCGCTGGCGCAGCTGGATGAACGTGCCCTTTCGTCTCGCCGACGAGTCTTTGAACGAAACGTTCCTGCAGCAAGCCGAGGCCGCCGGGCTCAAATACCTCAAGGGGCACAAGATGGTGGGCGGCATGCGGGCTTCCATCTACAACGCCATGCCGCTCGAGGGGGTGGAGGCGCTCGCCGCCTTCCTGCGCGATTTTGCCGTGCGGCATGCCTGAGCAAGGGGGGAGGGAATGGACGAGTCGGAACTCTTGGCGCTGCGCCGCCGTATCGATGCCATCGACGAGGAGATCCTCAAGCTGCTCTCCGAGCGCGGGCGCTGTGCGCGGCGCGTGGGCGAGCTCAAGCAGGGGGCGATCTATCGCCCCGAGCGCGAGGCGCAGGTGTTGCGCCGCATCGCCGCGCTCAACCCCGGGCCGCTGCCCGAGAGCGCCGTGCGCACCATCTTTCGCGAGATCATGTCGGCCTGCCTCGCGCTCGAGCAGCCGCTCAAGGTAGCCTATCTCGGCCCGGCCGGGACCTTCTCCGAGGCGGCCGCGCGCAAGCATTTCGGCAGCGCGCCGCAGTTCGTGTCGCTTGCTTCCATTGACGAGGTCTTTCGTGAGGTCGAGGCGGGCAACATCGACTACGGCGTGGTGCCCATCGAGAATTCGGTCGAGGGCATGGTAGGGGTCACACACGATTTGCTCCTGCTGCATCCGCTGCAGATCTGCGGCGAGGTGATGCTGCGCATCCACCAGCACCTCATGTCGCTCGCCCCGAGCCTTGCGGCGGTCAAGCGCGTCTATTCCCACGCCCAGTCGCTCGCGCAGTGCCACGAGTGGCTCTCGCGCCATCTGCCCGACGTGCCCTACGTGCCGGTGGCGAGCAACGCCGAGGCGGCGCGCCTTGCCGCGCAGGATCCGGACGCGGCGGCCATCGCCGGCGAGGCGGCGGCCGAGCGCTATGGGCTCACGGTGCTTGCGGCCAACATCGAGGACGATCCGAACAACACCACGCGTTTCCTCGTCATCGCCAAACACGACGCCGCCGGCCCTTCGGGGCGGGACAAGACTTCGCTCGTGTGCTCCGCGCCGAACAAGCCCGGCGCCATGCACCGTCTGCTCGAACCCTTGGCGCACTATGGCGTTAGTATGACCAAGCTGCAATCGCGTCCGGCCAAGAGCGGGCTGTGGGAGTATGTCTTCTACATCGACGTCGAGGGACATCGGCTCGACGAACCGGTGCGCCAGGCGCTTGCGGCGCTCGAGGAACGCGCCACCTTCCTCAAGCTGCTCGGTTCCTATCCGGCCGCGGCGTGGTGACTTTGGGCAACAGCGCGACGAGGAGAAGCTATGCGCGTCATCGATCACGTTCCGGCGGCGATTCGCTCGCTCGCCCCCTATCAGCCCGGCAAGCCCATCGAGGAGCTCGCGCGCGAACGCGGCCTGAACCCGGCCGACATCGTCAAGCTCGCCTCGAACGAGAATCCGCTCGGCATGAGTCCCAAGGCGCGGGCCACGCTGGAATCGACTGCGGCCGAAGGGGCCCGTTATCCCGACGGCAATGGCTTCGTGCTCAAGGAGGCGATTTCCCGTAAATTCGGCGTCGCGCCCGAGCGCCTGGTGCTTGGCAACGGCTCGAACGACGTGCTGGAACTGGCCGCGCGCATCGTGCTGCAGCCAGGTACCGAGGCCGTGTATTCTCGATACGCTTTTGCGGTCTATCCGCTGGTGACGCAGGCGCTGGGGGCAAGGCCGGTCCAAGTGCCCGCCAGGGACTACGGGCATGACCTCGAGGCGATGCTCGCAGCGATCACCCCGCGTACGCGCGTCGTCTTTCTTGCCAATCCGAACAATCCTACCGGCACTTTCGTGTCCGGCGAGGCGCTGGCAGCGTTCCTCGAACGGGTACCCGAGGACGTGCTGGTGGTGCTCGACGAGGCCTACGGAGAATACCTCGATCCTGCCGAGCGCTACGACGCGCTCTCCTGGGTCGATCGCTTCTCCAACCTGCTCGTGTGCCGGACGTTTTCCAAGATCTATGGGCTTGCCTCGCTGCGTGTGGGCTACGGCGTGGCGCGTCCCGAGCTCGTCGATGTGATGAACCGCATCCGGCAGCCCTTCAATGTCAATTCCTTCGCGCTTACGGCAGCGGCAGCGGCGCTCGAAGACGAGGCGTTCGTCGCGCGCAGCGCCGAGCTCAACCGCCGGGGTCTGCAGCAACTCTATGAAGGATTCGCGCGGCTGGGCTTGCGCTGGGTGCCTTCGCGCGGCAACTTCGTGATGGTGCACGTGGGCGATGCGGCGGCGGTCAACGAGGCGCTGCTCGATCGCGGCGTGATCGTGCGGCCGATCGCCGGCTACGGTCTGCCCGAGTGGCTGCGCGTCACCGTGGGTCTGCCCGAAGAGAACGCCCGCTTTCTCGAAGCGCTCGCCGACATTCTTCCCACCTGAGGGGGTCCCATGAAGACGAAACCGGTGGGACGCCTGGTCGTGTGCGGTGTCGGGCTCATCGGCGGCTCGTTCGCGCTCGCCCTCAAGGCGGCCGGCCTGGTGCGCGAGGTGGTGGGCGTGGGGCGTTCGCAGGCGTCCCTCGAGCGGGCGCTCGCCTTGGGGGTGATCGATCGGGCCGCCGCGGACTGGGCCCAGGCGCTCGCCGGGGCGGAAGTCGTGCTGCTCGCCATGCCGGTGGGGCAGACGGAGGCGGTGGTCAAGGCCATGGCGCCGCATCTGGCGCCGGGCACCCTGGTCACCGATGCAGGCAGCACCAAGCGCAACGTGATCGAGGCGTTTTACCTGCACCTGGGAGGACATCTGGCGCACGCCGTGCCGGGGCATCCCATCGCCGGGGCGGAGAAGAGCGGCTGCGAGGCGGCCGATGCGACGCTCTTTCGCGGCCGCAAGGTGGTGCTCACACCGCTGCCCGAGAACGAGCCCGGTAGCGTGCTGCGCGTGGCGCAGCTCTGGCAAGCCTGCGGCGCGATCATCCGCGAGATGTCGCCGCAGGAGCACGACCGCGTCTTCGCCGCGGTGAGCCATCTGCCGCACGTGCTCGCCTACGCCCTGGTGCACGACCTCGCCGAGCGTGCCAACGCCGAGCAGCTCTTCGAGTACGCCGCGGGCGGCTTTCGCGACTTCACCCGCATCGCCGCGAGCCATCCCGAAATGTGGCGCGACATCTGCCTCGTCAATCGCCAGGCGATCCTCGCCGAGCTCGATCAGTATCTCTCGGAGCTCGCCTTCATCCGCGCCCTGCTGCTGTCGGCCAACGGCCCGGGACTGGAGGAGGTCTTCGCCAAGGCGCGCGCGGCGCGCATGGCCTGGGGCGAGCGCTACGTCAACGACGCCAACGGCGGAGGTTCCGACGAATGAGCGCCTTCCTCGATTTGCCACCTGCGCGGTGCGCCCAGGGCAGCGCGCGGCTGCCGGGCAGCAAGAGCATCTCCAATCGCGTGCTGCTGCTCGCGGCGCTCGCCGAGGGTGACACCCACATCCATGACCTGCTGCACTCCGACGACGTCGCGCGCATGCTCGAGGCGCTCGAGGCGTTGGGCGTGCGCTGGGAGCGCACCGGCGCGCACGACTACGTGGTCCATGGCACGGCTGGCGCTCCCTTCCCGGTGCGTGAGGCCGAGCTCTTCCTAGGCAATGCGGGTACGGCCTTCCGGCCGCTCACCGCCGTGCTCGCCTTGATGGACGGGGAATACCGCCTGCGCGGGGTGCCGCGCATGCACGAGCGGCCCATCGGCGATCTGGTCGAGGCTTTGCGTCAGCTTGGGGCGCGCATCGACTATCTGGAGAACGAGGGCTATCCGCCGCTCGCGATCCATCCGCCCGCGCCCGTCTCCGTCGAGACCGTCCGCATCCGGGGCGACGTCTCCAGCCAGTTTCTCTCGGCGCTCCTCATGGCGCTGCCCTTGCTCGGCCGGCCGATCACCGTCGAAGTCGTAGGGGAGCTCATCTCCCGTCCCTACGTGGCCCTCACCCTCGCGCTGATGGCGCGATTCGGCGTGGAACTCGTCGAGCGCGACGGGCGCTTCCACTACGATGGCCAGGCGCGCTACCGCTCGCCAGGGGAAGTCTACGTCGAGGGGGATGCCTCTTCGGCTTCCTATTTCCTCGCCGCCGGGGTTCTGGGCGGTGGACCGGTGCGCGTCGAGGGCGTGGGGCGGACGAGCCTGCAAGGCGACGTGCGTTTCGCCGAGGCCCTGGAGGCGCTCGGCGCCCGGGTCGCGATGGGAGAGAACTGGATCGAGGCGTCTGCCCCTGAAAACGGCCGACTGCGCGCCTTCGACCTCGATCTCAACCACATTCCGGATGCGGCGATGACGCTGGCGGTCGTGGCGCTCTTCTGCGACGGCCCCTCGCGCCTGCGCCACATCGGCAGCTGGCGGGTGAAAGAGACCGACCGCATCGCCGCCATGGCCACCGAGCTGCGCAAGCTCGGCGCCACGGTCGAGGAGGGGCCGGATTTTCTCGTCATCACCCCGCCCGAGCGGCTGCAGCCGGCGGCGATCGCCACCTACGACGACCATCGCATGGCGATGTGCTTTTCGCTGGCGGCTTTCGGCGACATCTACGTGCGCATCCTCGAGCCCGAATGCGTCAACAAGACGTTTCCCGAGTATTGGCAGGTGTACCGCTCGGTGGTACGGCCGGTGCCGGTGGTGGCGATCGACGGGCCGACGGCAAGCGGCAAGGGCACGGTGGCGGCGCGCCTGGCCGAGCGGCTTGGCTGGCACTATCTCGACAGCGGTGCGCTCTACCGGCTGGTCGCGCTCGCGGCGCTGCGCCGCGGCCTGGCGACCGAGGATGCCGCGATGCTCGCGCGGCTTGCGCGCGACCTGGACGTGCGTTTCTCCGGCGATCGCATCCTTCTTGCCGGCGAGGACGTGACCGAGGCCATCCGGACGGAGGACGTCTCCGCCGCGGCCTCACGCATTGCCGTACACGGCACCGTGCGCGAGGCGCTCCTTGCGCGCCAGCGGGCTTTCCGCCGCCGTCCGGGGCTCGTGGCCGAGGGGCGCGACATGGGCTCGGTCGTCTTCCCCGATGCCGAGCTCAAGGTCTTTCTCACCGCCTCCGTCGAAGTGCGCGCCGAGCGGCGCTTCAAGCAGTTGATCGACAAAGGAATGTCTGCTAGCATTGAAAGATTGCGTGAAGAGCTCGAGGCGCGCGACCGGCGGGACCGGGAACGCGCCATCGCCCCTCTGCAGCAATGCCCCGACGCCTTGCGGCTCGACACGTCCCACATCGGCGTGGAAGAGGCCGTGGAGGCCATTTTCGATTGGGTCCGGACGCGCGGGCTTGCGTGATCCGGGAATTTTCATTCACTCTTTTTGTCTTGCGTTTTTCCTGATGGAGAAACGTCTTTGGAAACCGAAACGATGAACTCAACCGCCGTAGCCACTCAACCCACCGAAACCCAAGAAAGCTTCGCCGATCTCTTCGAGCAAAGCCTCGTGCTGCAGGAGATGACGCCGGGGCAGGTGATCACCGCCGAGGTCGTCGGTATCGACGACAACTTCGTCATCGTCAATGCCGGCCTGAAGTCCGAGAGCTACATCCCCAAAGAAGAATTCATGAACGACCGCGGCGAGCTCGAAGTCAAGGTCGGTGACTTCGTGCACGTGGCGATCGAGGCCCTCGAAGACGGCTACGGCGAAACGCGCCTGTCGCGCGAGAAGGCCAAGCGCCTGGAAGCCTGGAACGAGCTCGAGCAGGCTTTCGAAGAAGGCCGCATCGTCAAGGGGGTGGTCACCGGCCGCGTCAAGGGCGGCCTCACCGTCATGGTCAATGGATTGCGCGCCTTCCTGCCCGGTTCCCTCGTCGACATCCGCCCGATGAAGGACACCACCCCGATCGAGGGCAAAGAGCTCGAGTTCAAGGTCATCAAGATCGACCGCAAACGCAACAACATCGTCGTGTCGCGCCGCGCCGTGCTCGAAGAGACCATGGGCGAGGATCGCGAAAAGCTGCTCGAGTCCCTGCAAGAGGGCTCCATCGTCAAGGGTGTGGTCAAGAACATCACCGATTACGGTGCCTTCGTCGACCTGGGCGGCATCGACGGGTTGCTGCACATCACCGATCTCGCCTGGCGTCGCGTGCGCCATCCGTCCGAAGTCGTCAATGTCGGCGACGAGGTCGAGGCCAAGGTGCTCAAGTTCGACCGCGAGAAGATGCGCGTCTCGCTCGGTCTCAAGCAGCTCGGCGAGGATCCCTGGGTCGGCATCTCCCGCCGCTATCCGGCCGGCACGCGCCTGTTCGGCAAGGTCACGAACCTCACCGACTACGGCGCTTTCGTGGAAATCGAGCCGGGCATCGAAGGGCTGGTGCACGTCTCCGAGATGGACTGGACCAACAAGAACATCCACCCGAGCAAGGTGGTGCAGGTCGGCGACGAAGTCGAGGTGATGATCCTGGAAATCGACGAGGACCGCCGTCGCATTTCGCTCGGCATGAAACAGTGCAAGCCCAACCCGTGGGAAGAGTTCGCCCAGAATCACAAGAAAGGCGACAAGGTCCGCGGCCAGATCAAGTCGATCACCGATTTTGGCGTCTTCATCGGCCTGGAAGGGGGCATCGATGGCCTGGTGCACCTCTCCGACCTCTCCTGGACCGAGCCGGGTGAGACGGCCGTGCGCCGCTACAAGAAAGGCGACGAAGTCGAGGCCGTGGTGCTCGCCGTCGACGTCGAGCGCGAGCGCATCTCGCTGGGCATCAAGCAGCTCGAGGGCGACCCCTTCACCAACTACATCGCCACGCACGAGAAGGGCTCCGTGGTCACCGGTACCGTCAAGTCGGTCGAACCCAAGGGTGCCGTGATCCAGCTCGAGGACGAGGTAGAGGGCTATCTGCGCGCCTCCGAGGCGGCGGCGCATCGCGTCGACGATCTCACCCAGCTCCTGCACGAAGGGCAGCAGGTGGAAGTGGCCATCGTCAACGTCGATCGCAAGAACCGCAGCATCAATCTGTCGATCCGCGCCAAGGAGCAGGCCGAGCAGACCGAAGCGCTCAATCGCCTCTCTGGCGAAGGCGCGTCCGCCAGCGGCACCACCAGCCTGGGGGCACTGCTCAAAGCCAAGCTCAACGAACAGAAACAGTCCTGATCGACCAGCGGCCATGACCCGTTCCGAATTGATCGAACGGCTGGCCGCGCGTTTCCCGCAGCTACCGTCCAAAGATGTGGAGCTTGCCGTGAAACTGATCCTGCAGGCGATGGGCGAGACGCTCGTCGCCAATGGCCGCATCGAAATCCGCGGCTTCGGCAGTTTCACGCTCACGTATCGCCCGCCGCGCATGGGGCGCAACCCGAAAACGGGTCTGCCCGTGCCGGTGCCGGCGAAATACGTGCCGCATTTCAAGGCTGGCAAGGAGCTGCGCGAACGCGTGGACCGGCACAAGGCCCCGGAGCCGGCGGCCGTGTGTTGACGGCACCTCGACTAACCTGCTGCGCGACGGTCTTTCGAGGCGCCTTTGAGCGCCTGGCGCTCGTCCCGAGAGAGGCGGCCCGCGAGGGCCGCTTCTTTTTTTTCGTCCGGCTTGGGATAATCGCACGGTGCGGACAGGGGTTCCGCCAACCAGGGGAAACGAGATGCGAATGTTCGTTTGGGTGCTCCGGTTCGTCGTCTTCGGCGTGCTCGTCGCCTTCGCGGCGCAAAATCATGCGCCGGTGACCGTGGAATGGTTCGGCCGGCAATGGCAGGCGCCGCTCGCCGTGGTGCTGCTCGTCGCGGCCCTGGTGGGAATCCTGCTCGGCCTGAGCTTCACGTTGGGTACCCTCATGCGCCAGAAATGGACGCTGTCCCGCCTTCGTCGCCGTCTGGAGACGGCGGAGCGCACGAACGAGAACCCTGACCGCACGCTGCCTACCGCATGAACGAACTCCAACTCTGGTGGCTACTGCTGCTGCCCGTTTTCTTCGGCGTGGGCTGGGTGGCCGCGCGCATCGACATGCGCCAGGTGGTGCGCGCTTCGAGCCGCCTGCCGCGTATCTACCTCACGGGGCTCAATCACCTGCTGCACGACGAACTCGATCAGGCGATCGAGGCGTTTCTTTCTGCCGCGCGTGAGAACCCCGCCACGCTGGAACTGCAGCTGGCGCTGGCGGTGCTCTTTCGCCGGCGCGGTGAATTCGATCGCGCGATCCGCGTTCATCAGGAACTGCTCGCGCGCGAGGATTTGAGCGAGGAGCGTCGCAGCGAGATCCTTGCCGAACTGGCGCTCGATTATCACAAGGCCGGATTCTTCGACCGTGCCGAAGCGCTCTACGCCGCCTTGCAGCAGACCGAGCGCAAACATTGGGCGCTCGCCCAGCTGCTGGAGATCTATCAGGTCGAGAAGGACTGGCGCAAGTGCATCGACGTGGCTACGCGCCTGGCGCGGGACGATAGCCCCGTCTGGCGCGTCCGGCTCATCCATTACCACTGCGAGCTCGCGGCGCTCGCGCTGACTGCGGAACGCTGGGACGAGGCCGGGCACCACCTCGAGCAGGCGCGCGCGATCGAGCGGCACGCCGTGCGTCCGATTCTGCTCGAAGGAGAGCGGCATTTCCTGCAGGGACGGTTCGAGGCGGCGTTCGAAGAGTGGCTCACGCTCGAGCGTATCGCCGTGGAGCATCTGCCGCTGGCGATCGACCGGCTCATGGCGGTGGCCGAACGCTGCGGCTGGCAGGCGAAGCTCTTGAAGCGCATGCGGCAGTGGCTGCACCGCTACCCGCAGCTCGACCTGGTCGAGCGCTATGTCGAGTTCGAGGCGCGCCACGGCGAGCCGGCCACGGCCATGCGCCTGTTGCAAGGGCTGCTGCGTCAGCAGCCCAGCCTCATCGTGCTCGACGAATACCTGCTGCTGGTGGCGCGCCACGTCGATCCGGCCTGGCTCGCCGACGTCGAGCGCGTGCGGGAGGTGGTGCACGGCTACGTGCAGCGGCTGGCGCGCTATCGCTGCACGCAATGCGGCTTCAAGGCGCGGCGCCACCTGTGGCGCTGTCCTGCCTGCGGTCAATGGGAGACGTTCGGCCCGGCGCGCGTCATCGAGATCGACGCGATCGCCGGTCATTGAGAGGAACGAGTGATGTTCGAGACGATAGAATCCTGGGTGGGCAAGACGCCGCTCGTGCGTCTGCAGCGTCTGGGGGCGGGGGAGAACAACGTGTTGCTCGCCAAGCTCGAGGGCAACAATCCCGCCGGTTCGGTGAAGGATCGCCCGGCGCTGGCCATGATCCGCGGTGCCGAGGCCCGCGGCCAGATCAAGCCGGGCGACACGCTCATCGAGGCCACCAGCGGCAACACCGGCATCGCGCTCGCCATGGTGGCGGCGATCCGGGGCTATCGCCTGATCCTGGTGATGCCGGAAAACCAGAGCGTCGAACGGCGCCAGATCATGAAGGCTTATGGCGCCGAACTCGTGCTCACGCCCAAGGGCGGCGGCATGGAGCTCGCCCGCGACGTCGCCGAGCAAATGCAGCGCGAAGGCAAGGGCGTCATCCTCGATCAGTTCTCCAATCCCGACAACCCCCGGGCGCACTACGAAACCACCGGTCCCGAGCTGTGGGAGCAGACGGCGGGGCGCATCACCCACTTCGTCTCCAGCATGGGCACGACCGGCACCCTCATGGGCGTGGCGCGCTACCTCAAGGAAAAGAATCCTGCCGTCGTCACCGTCGGCTGCCAGCCGGAGGAAGGATCGCAAATCCCGGGCATCCGCAAGTGGCCTGCGGAATATCTGCCGAAGATCTATCGCCCGGAGCTCGTCGACCGGATCGAACCGATCACCCAGGCCGAGGCCGAGGAAATGGCACGGCGGCTGGCGCGTGAGGAGGGGATCTTCGCCGGCATCTCTTCCGGCGGGGCGCTGGCAGCGGCCCTGCGCGTGGCTTCCGGGGTGCGCGATGCGGTCATCGTCTTCGTCGTGTGCGATCGCGGCGACCGCTATCTCTCCACCGGCGTCTTTCCCGCCTGACGATGAGTGCGCCGACGCTCGTTTTCGACCTGGAGACGATCCCCGACGTGGCAGCGTTGCGGCTGCTCCACGAGCTGCCCGACGCGCTGCCCGACGAGGAAGTGGTGGAATACGCCGCCCAGCGCCAGCGCGCCCGCAGCGGCAGCGACTTTCTGCCGCATCACCTGCAGCGCATCGTGACGCTGGCCGGCGTCTGGGACAATGGGCACGACGTGAAAGTGTTTTCACTGGCCGCGCCCGAACTGGACGAGGCCGAGATCCTGCGTCAGTTCTTCGCCGCCATCGACAAGAAACGCCCCCAGCTCGTGACCTGGAACGGCGGCGGCTTCGACCTGCCGGTGCTGCACTACCGCAGCCTGTTGCACGGCGTGCAGGCAAGCGCCTATTGGGAAGTGGGCGAGCGGGAGTCGGAATACCGCTACAACAACTACCTCGGGCGTTTCCACTGGCGCCATCTCGACTTGATGGACGTGCTCGCCGGCTACCAGACGCGCGCCGCCGCACCGCTCGACCAGATCGCCCGGCTGCTCGGTTTTCCCGGCAAACTCGGCATGGACGGCGGGCAGGTGTGGGGCGCCTGGTGCCGGGGCGAAGCCGCGGCGATCCGGGCGTACTGCGAGACCGATGCCGTCAATACCCATCTCGTCTTCCTGCGCTTCCAGTGGCTGCGCGGCAAGCTCGACGAGAGGGAACTGAAGTCCGCTCTCGATCGCCTGCGCGAACATCTCGAAAAACTCCCCGGTGCGCACTGGCGCGAATTTTTGGCGCAGTGCCCCTTGACAGCCGCCGATCCGAAGATATAATCCCCACCTCTAACAGGCGCGTAGCTCAGTTGGTTAGAGCACCACCTTGACATGGTGGGGGTCGTTGGTTCGAGTCCAATCGCGCCTACCAGATTCTAGGAGCTTCTCATGATCCGAACTACCCTGCGCTCTTCCTGACCGCCTCACCGGGGAAGAAGCTCCTGTACCAAGAATGCGGCCCGGTGGCCGCATTTTTTTTGCCTGCGAGACACGAACATGATTCGAATCACCCTGCCCGATGGATCCATCAAGGAATTCCCCGCGCCCGTGACGGTGCGCGAAGTGGCCGAGTCGCTCGGTCCGGGGCTTGCTAAGGCCGCGCTCGCCGGCAAGGTCGACGGGCGTCTCGTCGATCTGTCGCACCGCATCGAGCACGATGCTCGCGTCGAGATCGTCACCGATCGCAGCCCCGAAGGTCTGGAGATCCTGCGCCACTCCACCGCGCATCTGCTCGCGCACGCCGTCAAGGAGCTCTTTCCCGAGGCCCAGGTGACCATCGGCCCGGTGATCGAAAACGGCTTCTACTACGACTTCGCCTACGACCGTCCTTTCACCCCCGAGGATTTGGAGAAGATCGAAGCCCGCATGCGCGAGCTCGCCTCCCAGGCCATCCCCGTGGTGCGTGAGGAGTGGCCGCGCGACCAGGCGATCGAATTCTTCAAATCCCTCGGGGAGCACTACAAGGCCGAGATCATCGCCTCCATTCCCGAAGGGGAGACCATTTCCCTCTACCGGCAAGGTGGCTTCATCGACCTGTGCCGCGGTCCGCACGTCCCCTCCACCGACAAGCTCAAAGCCTTCAAACTCACCAAAGTGGCCGGAGCCTATTGGCGGGGCGATGCGCGCAACGAGCAGCTGCAGCGCATCTACGGCACCGCCTGGCCCGACGAGAAGTCGCTCAAGGCCTATCTGACCCTGCTCGAAGAGGCCGAGAAACGCGATCATCGGCGGCTCGGTCAGCAACTCGACCTCTTCCACTTCGAGGACTGCGCGCCCGGCGCCGTCTTCTGGCATCCCAAGGGCTGGCGCATCTTCCAGGCCCTCATCCAGTACATGCGCGCCCGCCAGGAAGCGGCCGGCTACGTCGAGGTCAACACCCCCGACGTCATGGACCGCTCGCTGTGGGAGCTCTCCGGCCACTGGCAGAACTATCGCGACCACATGTTTACCACCCAGACCGAGGACGGTCGCGTCTTTGCCTTGAAGCCCATGAACTGCCCCGGGGCGGTGACCATGTTCAAGCACGGGCTGCACAGCTACCGCGATCTGCCGCTGCGCATGGCCGAATTCGGCAAGGTGCACCGCTACGAGCCTTCCGGCGCCCTGCACGGGCTGCTGCGCGTGCGCCACTTCACGCAAGACGATGCGCACATCTTCTGCACCCCCGAGCAGATGGAAGAAGAGTGCCGCACCGTCGTGCGTCTCATCATGGACATCTACAAGGATTTCGGCTTCGAGCAGGTGAGCGTCAAGCTCTCCACCCGCCCCGAACACCGCATCGGCAGCGACGAGATCTGGGATCGGCTCGAAGGGGCGCTCGCACGGGCGCTCGAATCCATGGGCATGAGCTACGAGCTCTTCCCCGGCGAGGGCGCCTTCTATGGGCCCAAGCTCGAATTCGTGCTGCGCGACGCCATCGGCCGCGACTGGCAGTGCGGCACCCTGCAAGTCGACATGAATCTGCCCGAGCGCTTCGACCTCGAATACGTGGCCGAGGACAACACGCGCCAACGGCCGGTGATGCTGCACCGGGCGCTCTTCGGCTCGCTCGAGCGCTTCACCGGGATCCTCATCGAACACTACGCCGGGGCGCTGCCCGCCTGGCTCGCGCCGGTGCAGGCCGTGGTGCTCAGCATCGCCGAGCGTCATGCCGAGTATGCGCAGCAGGTGGCCGATGCGCTGCGACGCCAAGGTTTTCGCGTCGAGACCGATTTGCGCAACGAAAAGATAAACTATAAAATCCGCGAGCACAGTGTGCACAAAATCCCTTACCTGCTCGTCGTCGGCGACCAGGAGCGGGAATCGGGAGGGGTGGCGGTGCGCGCCCGCGGCAACCTCAACTTGGGTTCCATGCCGCTCGACGGTTTCATCGCGCGTCTGCGCGAGGAGATCGAGCGCAAGTCGCCCGCCCCTGCGTCCAGTCAGACATAGGAGAGCAAGACCATCGCACAGGAAAAGAAAGTACGCGTCAACGACGAAATCGACGCGCCGCAAGTTCGCTTGATCGGAGAGGACGGAGAGCAGCTGGGCGTCGTGCCGCTCGCCAAGGCGCTGGCGGTGGCCGAGGAGGCGGGGCTCGATCTCGTCGAGATCGCGCCCATGGCCAATCCGCCCGTGTGCAAGGTGATGGACTACGGCAAGTACCGTTACCAGGAGCAGAAAAAAGCGCAGGAAGCCCGGCTCAAGCAAAAGCAGATCCAGGTAAAGGAAATCAAGCTGCGTCCGGGGACCGATGAGAACGACTACCAGATCAAGCTGCGCAACCTGCGCCGTTTCCTCGAAGAGGGGGACAAGGCCAAAGTCACGTTGCGCTTCCGCGGGCGGGAGCTGTCGCACCAGGAGCTGGGCATGCGCCAGCTCGAGCGTATCCGCGAGGATCTGGCCGACATCGGCGTGGTCGAGCAGATGCCCCGGCTCGAAGGGCGGCAGATGGTGATGGTGATCGCGCCCAAGAAAAGCAAATAGATGATGGTCTTGCGCTTCGATTCGCGGTAAAATAAAAACTTTCTCGCCGTCGTGGCGAGAAAGGGCGCCGCGGCGGTTCGGTCGCGGTGCACCACAAGTGAAGCCGGGCCCATAAACGCCTCCGCCGGAGGCTGCCTGGCGTCATGTCATAGGAGAGCCTTCATGCCCAAGATGAAAACCAAGAGCGGGGCCGCCAAGCGTTTCAAAGTGCGCTCGAGCGGCAGCATCAAGCGTTCCCAGGCGTTCAAGCGCCACATCCTGACGAAGAAAAGCCCCAAGCGCAAGCGCCAGCTGCGCGGCATGGTCGAGGTCCATCCGAGCGACCTGTCCCTCGTCAAGAAGATGATGCCTTACGCCTGATAGGAGAACGACATGCCTCGCGTCAAACGCGGTGTCACCGCCCGTGCCCGCCACAAGAAAGTCCTAGCCCTTGCCAAAGGCTATCGCGGCCGCCGCAAGAACGTCTACCGCATTGCCAAAGAAGCGGTGATGAAGGCCGGCCAGTATGCCTACCGCGACCGGCGGCAGCGCAAGCGCCAATTCCGTGCCCTGTGGATCGCCCGCATCAACGCCGCCGCGCGCGAGTGCGGCCTCACCTACAGCGCGTTCATGAACGGACTCAAGAAAGCCAGCGTCGAGGTCGACCGCAAGGTGCTCGCCGACCTGGCCGTGTTCGACAAGCCGGCATTTGCTGCTCTCGTCGAACGGGTGCGCGCCCAGCTCTCCGCCTGAACCCACGAAGACGGCGGCGAAAGGGCAGCTCGAAGAACCGTCGCGAGCGGCTGCAGGGCAAGGCGCCCGGAGCGCAGGATGCGAGACCTATCGCCCAGATAGGCGAGCATCCGAGCACCGCGCAACACCGCCATGCAGCCGCGCAGCAGGTTATACGAGGTGTCCAAAAGGAGGCGCTTGCCTCCTTTTTTACTTTTGCAGCAGGAGCAAGCGATGATCGATCCGGATGGCTTGGTGGAATCGGCGCGGCAGGCATTTGCCGCCGCGGCCGATCCGGCCGAGTTGGAGCGCGTCAAGGCGCGTTTCCTCGGCAAGGCGGGCGTCGTCACCGAGGCGCTCAAGAGCCTGGCAAATCTTCCGCTGGAAGAGCGCAAGCGCGCTGGCGCGGCGATCAACCGGGCCAAGGCACAAATCGAGACCCTGCTGGAGGAGACGCGTGAGGCGCTCGCCCGGCGTCGGCTCGAAGCGCAGCTCGCCGCCCAGGCGCTCGACGTGACCCTGCCGGGGCGCAACGGGAGTATCGGCGGTCTGCATCCGGTCACACGGACGCTGGAGCGCGTCGAGGCGCTCTTTCGCTCGATGGGCTTTGCTTCCGTCGATGGCCCCGAGATCGAGACCGACTGGCACAACTTCACCGCGCTCAACACGCCGGCGGACCACCCGGCGCGCTCCATGCACGATACCTTCTATCTGCAAGGGCGCGACGACGTCGTGCTGCGCACGCACACCAGCCCCGTGCAGATCCGCGCCATGCTCGCGCATACCGCGCGGCATCGCGACGCGGCGTCGATGCCCGATCTGCGCGTCATCGTCCCCGGGCGCGTCTATCGCGTCGATTCCGACGCCACCCATTCCCCCATGTTCCATCAGCTCGAGGGGCTGTGGGTCGGCAAGGACGTGGCGTTTGCCCACCTCAAAGGCGTCATCGCCTCCTTCCTGCGCGCCTTCTTCGAGACCGAGGCGCTCGCCGTGCGCTTTCGCCCTTCCTTCTTCCCCTTCACCGAGCCCAGCGCCGAGATCGACGTGCGCTTCACGAGCGGCGCACTCGAGGGCCGTTGGCTCGAGATCGCCGGCTGCGGCATGGTGCATCCCCAGGTGCTGCGCAACGGTGGCTTCGATCCCGAGTCGGTGCGCGGATTCGCCTTCGGCATGGGGCTCGACCGCCTCACCATGCTGCGCTATGGCATCAACGACCTGCGGCTCTTCTTCGAGAGCGACCTGCGCTTCCTCGCGCAATTCCGCTAAAGAGGCCCATCATGAAGTTTCCCGAACGCTGGTTGCGCGAATTCTGTGATCCCCCGCTCTCGGCGGAAGAACTCGGCGAGCGGCTCACCATGGCCGGGCTCGAACTCGAATCCCTCGAGCCGGCCGCGCCGCCCTTCAGCGGCGTGGTCACCGCCCGCATCCTCGGCGCCGAACCGCATCCCAATGCCGACAAGCTGCGCGTGTGCCAAGTCGACGTAGGGGGCGCAGCGCCATTGCAGATCGTCTGTGGCGCACCCAACGCCCGGGCCGGCATCGTCGTGCCCTGCGCCCTCGTCGGGGCCCAATTGCCGGGCGGGCTGGTAATCAAGCGTGCCAAGCTGCGCGGCGTCGAATCGCAAGGGATGCTGTGCTCGGCGCGCGAACTCGGTCTGAGCGAGGACCACTCGGGGCTGCTCGAACTCGACCCGGACCTGACACCCGGCCAGGACATCCGCCAGGTGCTCGAACTCGACGAAGCCGTCTTCGACGTCTCGCTCACGCCCAACCGTGCCGACTGCCTCAGCATCCTGGGTATCGCGCGCGAGGTTTCGGCGCTCACCGAAGCGCCGCTGCGCCTGCCGCGCATCGATCCGGTCACGGCGACGCTGGACGCCGTCCGGCCTATCCAGCTGGCGGTCCCCGAAGCGTGCCCGCGCTACCTCGGTCGAATGATCCGTGGGGTCGATGCCAAGCGCCCCACGCCCGAATGGATGCGTCGCCGGCTCGAGCGCAGCGGCGTGCGTGCCATCCATCTGCTCGTCGACATCACCAACTACGTGATGCTCGAACTCGGCCAGCCGCTGCACGCCTTCGACGAGGCCAGGCTGCGGGGCGGCATCACCGTGCGCTGGGCTCGGCCGGGCGAGACCCTGCCGCTTTTGAACGAGCAGCGCGTCACACTCGCGCCCGACGTGCTCGTCATCGCCGACGAGGGAGGCCCCGTCGCGATGGCCGGCATCATGGGCGGCGAGGGCAGTGGGATCACGCTCGACACCACCGACGTCTTTCTCGAGAGCGCCTTCTTCGCTCCTGCCGCCGTGGCCGGACGCGCGCGTCGCTACGGGTTCGTTTCGGAAGCCTCGCATCGCTTCGAGCGCGGCGTCGATCCCGAACTGCCGCGCCGCGCCCTCGAGCGCGCCACTGCCCTCGTGCTCGAACTCGCTGGCGGCGCTGCCGGCCCCATCAACGAAACCGTCGCCCCCGAGCACCTGCCGCGCCGTGATCCCATCTGGTTGCGGTCCGAGAAAGTCCCTGACGTACTTGGCATCCCTTTATCATTCGATCGCATTCTCGCCCTGTTGCGGCGCGACTTCATCGACGTGCAGCAAAACGGAGGAGTGGTCATCGCCCAGGCCCCGAGCTGGCGTTTCGATCTCGCCATCGAAGAAGACCTGATCGAGGAAGTCGCCCGACTGCATGGCTACGACGAGATCCCGGCGCTCACCCCGCTCGCACCCATGGCGCCCCTGCCCGTGCCCGAGGGCGAGCGTACGAACGCGGACGTGCGCGCCCGCCTCGTGCTGCGCGACTACCATGAAGTCATCACCTATGCCTTCATCGACGAGGCGCTCGAGCGCGAACTCCTAGCCAACGCCGCACCGATCCTGCTCACTAACCCGATCGCCCGGAACATGAACGCCATGCGCAGTTCCCTCTGGCCGGGGCTGCTGCAGGCGCTGCAGACGAACCGCAAGCGCCAGCAGGCACGCGTGCGCCTCTTCGAGCTCGGCCGCTGTTTCCTGCGCGACGAATCCGCCGATGCCGCCGTGCCCGGTTTCGCCCAGCCGCTGCGGCTCGCCGCGCTCGCTGCCGGCCCCGTCGTGTCCGAACAGTGGGGCGTCCCTTCCCGTCCGGTAGACTTCTACGATCTCAAAGGCGACCTGGAAGCGCTTCTCGCGCCGCTCGTCCCCCGCTTCGAGCCTGCCGCTCACCCCGCGTTGCATCCAGGACGCAGCGCGCGCGTGCTTCTCGAGGGGCGAGCCGTCGGCTGGATTGGCGAATTGCATCCCGAATGGGTGCAGCGGCTCGAACTCGGCACTGCGCCCCAGCTCTTCGAGCTCGAGCTCGACGCAATCCGCCGTCGCCCCGCGCCGCACTACGTTCCCGTGTCGCGCCAGCCCGTCGTGCAGCGAGACCTCGCCTTCGTGGTCGACGCGAACGTGCCGGCGCAGACCCTGCTCGATGCGTTGCGCAGCGAAGCCCCTGCTTGGGTGCGTCAGATCACGCTCTTCGACGTCTATCAGGGGCAAGGTGTCGAGCCAGGCAAGCGCAGCCTTGCCTTCCGCCTCACCCTGCAGCATGACGAGCACACACTCACCGACGAAGAGATCGACGCGCTGCTGCAGCGCCTGTGTGCCCAGATCGAGACGCAATTCGGTGCCCGCCTGAGGCAACAATGACGATGAGGAACATCCCATGACTGCCCAGCTCACCAAGGCCGAGCTCGCCGACATCCTGTTCGAGCGCGTCGGCCTCGCCAAACGCGAAAGCAAGGAGCTCGTCGACGCCTTTTTCGCCGAGATCGAAGACGCGCTCGAACGCGGCGAAACGGTTAAACTTTCCGGATTCGGCAATTTCGAGCTGCGCGACAAGCCGCAGCGCCCGGGGCGCAACCCCAAGACCGGCGAAGAAGTTCCCATCCCGCCACGGCGGGTGGTCACCTTCCACGCCAGCCAGAAGCTCAAACACGCCGTGGAGCGACTGACGCATGGAGAAGAAACCCGCTGAGGGCGGCGCCTTGCCGCCCATCCCACCCAAGCGCTACTTCACGATCGGCGAAGTAGCGCAGCTGTGCGACGTCAAACCCCACGTGCTGCGCTACTGGGAGCAGGAATTCACCCAGCTGCGACCCGCCAAGAGGGCCAATCGCCGCTACTATCAGCACCACGAAGTGCTCCTAGTGCGCCGCATCCGGCATCTGCTCTACGACGAAGGCTATACCATCGCCGGGGCGCGTCAGCGACTCGGCGAAGAGCACCTCGTCGAGGCCGCAGCCAGGGCGGCCCTCGAACAATTGCGCACCCGCGTACAGCAGGTTCGCGGAGAGCTCGAATCGCTCCTCGGGCAGTTGCGTAGCTGAAGAAAACCGCAAGGGGGCTTGCGTCGCGTCGCATGACTCCCTATAATTCGCCTCCCTGCCGCGGAAGCGGCGCCCTCCGTAAGGTAGAGGATGTTGGGAGGGGTTGACAGCGGTAGGGGAGTAAGGAATAATGCTGGTTCTGCCGC
>NZ_JSYB01000033.1:0-318 GCF_054823945.1 Tepidiphilus sp. HLB4
ACTACGCCAACGGGTACAAACCCCAAGACGGACTCACCCGCCTTGGTGGAGCTGACCTTTCAGGTGCCCCAGGTGCGTTGCGGCGACTTCTACCCTTTCTGCCCTCGAAAAAGGCACCCGCACCGATCAGGCGGTGCATCTGGCCCTGGCCGAGATGTACGTCCAGGGGGTCTCCACCCGCCGGGTGATCGAGGTACTGCAGCGCCTGCTGGGGCCGGAGATTTCGCTCTCCACCGCCCAGGTGAGCCGTGCCGCCGCCAGGCTCGACGAGGGGCTTGCGGCCTGGCGCGAGCGTCCTCTGGGCGAAGTGCCCTATCT
>NZ_JSYB01000034.1:0-745 GCF_054823945.1 Tepidiphilus sp. HLB4
CGAGCGTCCTCTGGGCGAAGTGCCCTATCTCTTTTTGGATGCCCGTTACGAGAAAGTGCGGCTGGAAGGGCGAATCGTCGATTGTGCCGTCTTGATCGCCGTCGGCGTCGATGCGACGGGCAAACGGCGGGTGCTCGGTTGCACGGTGGCCACGTCGGAAGCCGAGATCAATTGGCGACGTTTCCTGGAATCCCTCCTTGCCAGAGGGTTGCACGGGATCAAGCTCATCATCGCGGATGATCATGCGGGCCTCAAAGCTGCCCGCAAAGCGGTGTTCCCTTCTGTTCCCTGGCAGCGTTGCCAGTTCCATCTGCAGCAAAACGCCGGCCAGTTCGTCACCCGACAGGAGGCGAAAAAGCACGTCGCCGCGACACTGCGCGCGATCTTCAATGCTCCGGACAAGGCAGAAGCCGAGCGGCTTTTGAAAGCCGCCCTGGACACCTGGCGCAAGGAGCATCCGAAACTGGCCGAGTGGGCCGAAACCGCGATTCCTGAATCCCTGACGGTGTTCGACTTCCCCGCTGCGCACCGTATCCGTTTGCGTACCACCAACGGGCTGGAACGCATCAACCGGGAACTGCGACGACGCACCCGGGTGGCCAGCATCTTCCCCAACATGGATTCCTGCCTGCGCCTGGTCTCGGCGCTGCTGGCCGAACTCGACGACGAGTGGATGACCGGCAAGGTCTATCTCAACCTCAACCCGTAACCCCGGCGTCATGACCAACACCACGGAAATTTACAG
>NZ_JSYB01000035.1:0-18399 GCF_054823945.1 Tepidiphilus sp. HLB4
CGCACTTTTGCGTACGTTTTTGAGAGCAGCAACGCATGCCCGTATCCATCGAGCGTCCCCCAAAGACCTATCCCGCGGAACACTTCTTCAACCGCGACCTGTCGCTGCTGCAGTTCCAGCGCCGGGTGCTGGCCAATGCCGCCGAGCCAACGGTGCCGCTGCTCGAGCGTCTGCGCTTTCTGTGCATCGTCTCGAGCAACCTCGACGAATTCTTCGAGATCCGTGTCGCCGGCTTGAAGGAGCAGCGTCGCCAGGGGGTGACCCGCCCCGGCATCGACGGCATCCCGCTCGAAGAGCTGCTCGAGCAGATCAGCGCCGAGGTCCATGGCATCGTGGCGCGGCAATACGCCTTGCTCAACCAGGAAATCCTGCCCGCACTCGCCCAGGAAGGCATCGTCTTCCTGCGCCGTGCGGAGTGGAACGAGGCGCAGCGTCGCTGGATCGAGGAGTATTTTCGCAGCCAGGTGCAGCCGCTGCTCACGCCGATCGGGCTCGACCCGGCACACCCCTTCCCCCGGGTGCTCAACAAGAGCCTGAACTTCGCCATCGAGCTCGAGGGCACCGACGCCTTCGGGCGTGCCTCGGGGCGCGCCATCGTGCAGGCGCCGCGGGCGCTGCCGCGCGTCATCCGTCTGCCCAAAGAGGTGAGCGAGCACCCCTACACCTTCGTCTTTCTCTCGGCGGTGATCCACGAGCACGTGCATCTGCTCTTTCACGGCATGGAGATCAAAGGCTGCTACCAGTTCCGCGTCACCCGCAACTCCGACCTCTTCCTCGACGAGGAAGAAATCAAAGACCTGCGCGACACGCTCAAGGAAGAGCTGCAGCACCGTCACTTCGGCGACGCAGTGCGGCTGGAGGTGGCGGAGAATTGTTCCGAGCAGATGGCGCAATTCCTGCTGGAGCATTTCCACCTCACGCCCAAGGACCTCTACCGTGTGCCCGGCATCGTCAACCTCGTGCGCCTCATGTCCATTCCCGACCTGGTCGACCGGCCGGATCTGAAGTATCGCTCCTTTCAACCGCGCATCCCGCGCGAGCTCTCGCGACCGCAGGACATCTTCCGCGTGCTGCGCCGCCAGGACGTGCTACTGCACCACCCCTACGAGAGTTTCGAGCCGGTGATCAACTTCCTCAAGGTGGCGGCCGACGACCCCAACGTAATGGCCATCAAGATGACGGTGTATCGCACCGGCACCGACTCGGTGCTGATGGAGCACCTCATCCGCGCCGCGCAGCGGGGCAAGGAAGTGACGGTGGTGCTGGAGCTGATGGCGCGCTTCGACGAGGAAGCCAACATCCAGTGGGCCAGCCGCCTGCACGATGCCGGCGCGCACGTGGTCTACGGCATCTTCGGCTTCAAGACGCACGCCAAGCTCTTGATGATCGTGCGCCGCGAAGAAGGCAGGCTGCGGCGCTACTGCCATCTTGGAACCGGAAACTACCATCCTCGCACGAGCCGCTCGTACACCGATTTCGGCCTGATGACGGCCGACGAGACCATCGGACAGGACGTCTCCGAGATCTTCGATTCGATCACCGGCCTGGGCAAGCCGGGCGAGCTGCATCACCTGTGGCAGGCACCCTTCACCCTGCACGAGAACGTGCTCGCGCACATCCGCGCCGAAGCCGAAGCCGCCCGCGCCGGGCGCAAGGGGCGCATCATCGCCAAGATGAACGCGCTCCTCGAGCCGGAGGTGATCGAAGCGCTCTACGAGGCTTCCCAGGCAGGGGTGGAAATCGATCTCATCGTGCGCGGCGCGTGTGCGCTGCGCCCCGGCGTAGCGGGGCTCTCCGAGCGCATCCGCGTGCGCTCCATCGTCGGGCGTTTCCTCGAACACCACCGCATCTTCTATTTCCATGCCGACGGCGAGCAGAAGGTGTATCTGTCGAGCGCCGACTGGATGGAGCGCAATTTTTTCCGTCGCGTCGAAGCAGCGGTGCCGGTGCTCGATCCAAGGCTCAAGCGCCGCGTCATCAAGGAGGGGCTGCGCATCTATCTCCTCGACAACGCCCAAGCCTGGGAACTGGACGTCGACGGGCGCTATCGCCTCAAGCACGCCCGACGGCAGCGCCGGGCGGCGCAGGAAATCCTGCTGCAGGAGCTGGCGAAGCCCGTGTGACGCCGCCGGTCAGCGTCGACGCACTTCTACCACATCGGGCACCGCGCGCAGCGCCGCGATCGCGGCCGCGAGCCGCTCGGCATCCGGCGCCTCCACGGTGAAGTTCATCCGGGCACGGTGCTGCGTGGTCAAGGTCTGCACGGCCGTGACGTTGAGCCGCTGCACCGTAAACACCTCGCTCACGTCGCGCAGCAGCCCCTGGCGGTCGTGCGCCTCGATCTGGATCTCGACCGGATAGGCGCGACGCGGACCGGTGCCGGCGGCGGCCTCGTTCCATTGGGCGGTCACGAGCCGTTCGGGATGGCGCAGGCTCAGCTCGAGAAGATCCCGGCAGTCGGCGCGGTGGATCGTCACCCCCCTGCCCCGCGTGACGAAACCGACGATCTCGTCGGGCGGCATGGGGTGGCAGCAGCGCGCGAGCGTGGTCAGAAGGCCGCTCTGCCCCCCCACGAGGATCGCCCCGCCAGCGCGGGCCGACGGCGCGTGCAGCGGCACCGTGACCGGCCCGACCGGAGCTTCGGCTGCGGCTGGCTGTAGCGCCTGCACGATGGCGCGCGGACCGATCTCACCGCGGGCGGTGGCACGGTAGAGGGCCTCGGGCGATTTGAAGCCGAGGCGCTCGGCGAGTTTCTCCAGATTGGTGCGGGTGTGCCCCTCGCGCTGCAGCTCCCGCTCCACCAGCGAACGGCCGCGGGCAAGGAGCTCCGCCTCCTGCTGCTGGGCGAACCAGGCACGGATCTTGGCGCGTGCCGTCTTCGTCTTGACGTAGCCCAGCGCCGGATTGAGCCAGTCGCGCGAAGGGCCGCCTTCCTTGGCGGTGACCACTTCCACCGTCTGCCCCGAGCGCAGAGGGGTGTCGAGCGGCACGAGCTGGCCGTCGACGCGCGCGCCGCGGCAGCGGTGGCCGACGTCGGTGTGGATGCGGTAGGCGAAATCGACCGGCGTGGCCCCCTGCGGGAGATCGACGACGCGCCCCGTGGGGGTGAGCACGAAAATGGTATCGTCGTGCACCGCATGGCGCACCCGGTCGGCCCATTCGCTGCTGTCGACCACCTCGTCGCGCCAGGCAAGCAGCGAGCGCAAGAGGGCGATCTTCTGGTCGTAGGGCGAGGTCTTGTCCGCCCCTTCCTTGTAGCGCCAGTGCGCCGCCACGCCGAACTCCGCATGGCGGTGCATCTCGAAGGTGCGCACCTGGACTTCGAGCGGTCGGCCGTCTTCGGCGCGCACGGCGGTGTGCAGCGAGCGATAGCCGTTCGGTTTGGGTCGGGCGATGTAGTCGTCGAATTCCCCGGCAATCGGCGGCCACAGCTCATGCACGCGGCTCAAGACCGCGTAGCAGTCGGCTACCGCCGGCACCAGCACCCGCACGGCGCGCACGTCATACACCTGCGAAAAATCGAGCCCTTTCTTGCGCATCTTGTTCCAGATGCTGTAGATGTGCTTGGCCCGACCATAGACTTCGGCACCGGCGATACCGAGCGCCGCCACTTCGGCCGAGAGCCGCTGCACCACGCGGGCGACGAACGCTTCACGCTCGAGCCGGCGCTCGTCGAGCAGGCGGGCGATGCGCTTGTAGGTCTCGGGTTCGAGAAAGCGGAATGAGAGGTCCTCGATCTCCCACTTGATCTGCCCCACGCCGAGGCGATTGGCGAGCGGCGCGTAGAGCGCCAGGCTCTCGCGGGCATAGTCGACCCGTGCCGCGGTCTCTCCGCCCTCGCTGGCAAACCAGCGCAGGGTCTGCAGGCGCGAGGCCAGACGCAGCAGCACCACGCGGATGTCTTCGACCAGCGCGAGCAGCATCTTGCGCAAGGTCTCGGTCTGGGCTGTGTCGTCCATTCCGATCGGAACGCGCAAGCCTTCGAGGCGCTGCAGACCGCGCAGCAGCCGCGGCACGTCGGCATCGAAGCGCGAGGTGACCCATTCGAAATGCTCCGGCGCCCGTACCGGCACGGCATAGAGCAGCCCCGCGATGCGCGAGGCCGGGTCGAGCCGCAGCTCGGCGGCAATCAGCGCCACCGCCATCGCGTGATCGAACACCGGCTCGCCGGTAGACAGGCGCAGATCGGCAAATTCGCGCCGGGCGAATTCGTGAGCCTCGCGCACCGCCTCGGCCTGTTCGACGGACAAACCCTCGGTGAGGGCCGCGAGCGCGAGATCGGGGGCCTTGGCGGCAAGTGTCAGTTGAGTGGCGACCATGGTTTCGTGCGAAACTATCCTTCGATCCGTGAGCCAGGAGCTTTCGATGCGCGAGCGTCCCGCGCCCTCTTTCGCCGCTTCCCACCCCTATCTCTTGCTCACCCTGGCCGTGGCCTTCTGGTCGAGCAACATGATCGTCGGACGAGCGATCCGCGACGAGGTTCCCCCGGTGACGCTCGCACTCGGGCGTTGGATCGTCGCTTTTCTTCTGACCCTGCCCTGGGCGCTGCCGCCGCTGCGGCGGCAATGGGCGGCGGTGCGCCGGCATTGGGCGATCCTGGCGCTGCTGGGAGTGCTGGGGGTGGGATGTTATAACACATTCGCCTACCTGGCGCTACGGCACACGAGCGCCACCAACGCGGCGATGCTCAATTCCTTCACGCCGGTGGCGACCATGCTGCTCGCCGCCGCCGTGCTCGGACACCGCCTCACGCGCCGGCAGGTTCTGGGCGTGGCGGTGTCGCTTGCCGGGGTGCTCGCCATCGTCGCCCAGGGACGCTGGCAGGTGCTCGCCTCGTTGTCTTTCAACCGCGGCGACCTGTGGATGCTGGGCGCCGTGGCGGTGTGGGGCATCTATACCGTGGCGCTGCACCGCCGGCCGGCCGGCATCGACCCCATGGCTCAGCTGGCGGTGTTCATCGCCGTCGGCATCCTCGTGCTGCTGCCCTTCGGCCTGTGGGAATGGCGCGACGGCCCGCCGCTACGCTGGCACGCCGACTCGCTGCTCGCCATCGTCTACGTCGGCATCTTTCCGGGCTTCCTCGGCATGGTGTGCTACAACGCCGGCGTGGCGGTGGTCGGCCCCGGCGTCGGCAGCCTCTTCCTGCACCTGATGCCGGCGCTCACGCCGCTCTTCGCTTTCGTCTTCCTTGGCGAGCGCCCGGCGTGGTACCACGCCGTGGGCATCGTCGCCATCCTTGCCGGAATCCTGCTCGCCACGGCGCGGCCGCGCTTGCCGCAGGGCCGGCACAAAAGGGCTTAGCCATGCCCGCCTGGATCGATGCCTTGCGCCGCCTCTGGCGCGCCCGGAGGGAGCGCCCGGGGCCCGATGCGGCGTTCTGGGAGACGGTCGAACGCACCATTCCCTATTCAGCAAACATCCCTCCTGCGGCGCGCGAACGGGTGCGGCGGCTCGCCGCGCGCTTTCTCGCCACCAAGACCTTCTACGGGGCGCACGGGCTGCCCATCACCGACGCGCTCGCCGGCAACATCGCCTGGCAGGCGGCGCTGGTGGCGCACCGCACGGGCTTGGGCATCTACGATGACTTCGTCGGCGTCATCGTCTATCCCGAGCCCTTTCGCGTGCGCCGCCGCTTTGCCGACGAGATCGGGCTGGTGCATGAATTCGACGACGAACTCTACGGCGAGACCTGGGACGGTGGCCCGATCATCGTGAGTTGGGGCACGGACGAGGAAGAAGGGGTGCAGGTGGTGCTGCACGAATTCGCCCACCGCCTGGACCTTGCCGACGGGGCGCTCGACGGCGTGCCGCCTCTGCCGCCCTCCCTGCCGCGCGCCCGCTGGGAAAGCGTGATGGAAACCGCGCTGCAGCGACTGCAAGACGAGCTCGATACCGGAAAGTCTCCCCCTCTCGACCCTTACGCCGAAGAAGGGCCGGAGGAATTCTTCCCGGTGGCGACGGAGACTTTCTTTACCGAACCGGCGGCGCTCGCTGCCTGGGATCCGGCGCTCTTCGAGGCGCTAGCCGAGGTCTATGCCCTTCGGCCTGGCCCCATGGTGGACTTTTCCTGCAAAACCGCCTAATCTAAAGGGCAGGAATCGAATTTCAATTCAAATATCATAAAAGGAGCTGGACCATGAAAAAAACCTGGGTATTGGTTGCCAATGCGAGCGTGGCCAAGTTCTACGAATTCCTCGGCTTCAAGTCCGGGGTGCAGCTGGTCGAGACCCGGGAACACCCGGAAAGCCGCCTGCCCACCCGGGAACTGATCTCCGACAACCTGCCGTTCCCGGGCACGGGTGGTGACAAGGCACCGCACACCGGCGAGCCACCCGTTCCACCCAAGAAGTACGAGGCCGAACGTTTCGCCATCGAAGTGGCACGCCGCTTGCGCGAAGCGCGCGTCGAGCATGCGCTCGAGCAGATCGTGCTGATGGGCCCCGCGCCTTTCCTGGCGCTCGTCAAGGAGCATCTCGACGAACCCACGCGCAAGATCCTGGTGCGCGACGTAGAGAAGGATTACACCAAGGCCGACGACAAGACCATCGCCGAGAAGGCGGCCGAGGCGCTGCTGCCGCCCGCATGAGCCGCGTCGATCCGGTTCAGGAAAATTCGCCCGCCGTCAGGTAGCGCAGCCCCTTCGGTCCCGATTCGGAGCGGATGAGGCGAAACCCCGCGGCGGGCCAGGTCAGCGGCAATGGCAGGCCAAGCCCCGAGGCATCGAACGCCTCGGGGCTTACTTTTCGCGCGAGCGTCACGTGCGGGCGAAACGGCCGATGCTCCACTTTTGCGCCCAAAGCGCGCGCTTCCTGGGCCAGACGCTCGATGAAACGCGCCCATGCGCCTTGCGGCGGCGGGCCGCTCAAGCACGCCACCCTCGGTCCGCCCCAACACTCGAAGCGGTCGAGCACGAGCGGTTCGTCCGGCGGAGCGCCCATCGCCGCGCCCAGCGCGAGAAAGGCACCCAGGCGTTCGCACGGCACGTCCCCGAGAAAAATGAGCGTGAGATGCAGGCGTTCGGGCGGAACGACTTTCACTGCGATTCGCCCTCGCGCCCAGCGTCGCGCCGCCTCGTGCCACGCCTGCGCCCACGCTCGCGGCGGCCACAGCGCGTAGAAGAGCCGAACCTTGGTCCGGTCGCCGCTTCGTTCAACCACCGCCGTCCCTTTCGAGCAGCACCACCGCCTGCGCCGCCACCCCTTCGCCGCGGCCGGTGAAGCCGAGCCGCTCGGTGGTCTTGCCCTTCACCTGGATCGCGGCCGGCGGGGCGTCGAGCAAGCCGGCGATCGTCGCCTTCATCTGCGGCACGTAGGGAGCGATGCGCGGTCGACGGCAGATCACCACCGCGTCGAGGTTCCCCAGACGCCATCCCGCCGCCCGCACCGCCGCCCAGGCCTGCGCGAGCAGCGCCCGGCTGTCGGCGCCAGCGTGGCGTTCGTCGCTGTCGGGAAACCATGAACCGATGTCGCCCAGTCCCGCAGCGCCGAGCACCGCGTCGGTGATCGCGTGCAGCAATACGTCGGCGTCCGAATGCCCCAGCAAGCCTTCGGCGTGCGCGATCTCCACCCCGCCGATCACGCAGCGTCTTCCCGGCACCAGAGCGTGCACGTCGAACCCCAGCCCCACCCGGATCATGCTTCCTCCTGTAGCCTCAGGATCGCCGCGGCGAGCGCCAGATCGCCCGGCCGCGTCACTTTCAGGTTCAGCGGATCGCCCTCCACCAGTTTGGGCGCCAAGCCCGCCGCCTCCACCGCGCTGGCTTCATCCGTCACTTCGGGGTGGCGCTCGAGCGCGGTGCGCAGCACGGCGAAACGGAACATTTGCGGCGTCTGGGCGAGCCACAGCCCTTCGCGCGGCACGGTCGCCGCGACACGGCCGCGGATGTCGGCACGCTTGACGGTATCGGCGACCGGCAATGCAAGAAGACCGCCCACCTCGTCGTGTCCGAGCACCTCGGCCAGCTGGGTCAGGTATTCCCCGCGCAGACAAGGGCGCGCGGCATCGTGCACCAGCACCCAGTCGTCGGGCCGGGCGCCGCGGGCGGCGAGCACGCGCAAGGCATTGCCCACGGTTGCACTGCGCGTGGGCCCGCCGCAGAAGAGCGGCTCGACCTTGGGCCCCAAATCCGACCAGTCGTGACGGCGCCAATGAGTGTCGTCGACGGCCAGCGCCACGAGCACCCGCCCGATCCACGCCGGTTCGGCCAAGCGCGCGAGCGTGTGCCACAGCAGCGGTCGCCCGGCGAGTTCAGCGTATTGTTTGGGCAAAGCCAAACCGCTGCGCCGCCCCACCCCGGCCGCAGGCACGATGGCCGTCACGCGCACGATCGTTCTTCCCCTTGCATTTGGTTCAACCTCCGCTGCCGCGCGCACTATAATGAACTCGTAACGAGACCGTTTGCCCGGACACCCGTTTCCTTGCCGTACCACGCAGGACCGCACATCATGGCTGCACGAACCATCCGTCCCCCCGCCGTGAGCGGGCTCTTCTACCCTGCTTCGGCGCGCAGCCTGCAGGCCCATCTCGCCGCGAGCTTCGCCCGCGCCGCTCCCCCTTCGCTGCCGGCGCAACCCAAAGCCCTGATCGTGCCCCACGCCGGCTACGATTATTCCGGAATCATCGCCGCCAGCGGCTACAACCAGCTCACCCCATTCGCCGCGCGCATCCGGCGCGTCGTGCTCTTCGGCCCGGCGCATCGCGTTCCCCTGCTCGGATTGGCGCTACCGCAGGCAAGCGCCTTTCGCACGCCACTGGGCGACGTCCCTGTCGACATGGACGCATGGAACGAAGCCCTGAAGCTGCCCCAGGTGGAAGTGTCGGACCGGGCCCACGAGCTCGAGCACAGCCTGGAAGTGCAGCTCCCCTTTCTGCAGAGCATTTTACCCAGTTTCACGCTGGTTCCCTTCGTCGTCGGCTGGACGGAGTCCACCCACGTCGCCCGGGTGATGGAAGCCCTGTGGGGCGGGCCGGAGACGCTCATCGTGGTGAGCTCCGATCTCTCGCACTACCACCCTTACGAAGAAGCCCGCGCCCTCGACCAGGCCACGATCGAGCGCATCCTGCAGGGCGACGCGACGATCGCACCGGACGATGCCTGTGGAGCCATCGCCATCGACGGACTGCTGCTCGCCGCCCGGCATCGCCGGCTCCAGCCCCATTTCATCGCCTATTGCAACAGCGGCGACACCTTTGGCGACCGGGACCGGGTCGTCGGCTACACCAGCATCGCCTTCACCGAGGAGATTCGCCATGGAGCCGAAGCCATCCATTGAGGTCGACGAGCGGCTTGGACAGGTGTTGCTCGCCCACGCCCGCGCCGCCATCACCGAGCATCTCACCGGCCGCCGCCTACCCCGGCCGGAAGATCCGCGGCTCGACGAACCCGGTGCCACCTTCGTCACGCTCACCGAAGAAGGAGAGCTGCGCGGCTGCATCGGCTCGGTGCGCGCCCAGCGGCCGCTGCGCCAGGACATCGCCGAGAATGCCATCGCCGCCGCCACGCGCGATCCTCGCTTTCCTCCCGTCACACCCGACGAGCTGCCGCTCATCCGCATCGAGGTGTCGCTGCTCTCGCCGCTCGAATTCCTCGAATTCCGCGACGAGGAAGAGCTGCTGGCGCAGCTTCGCCCCGGCATCGACGGCCTGATGGTCTTCTCCGGCTGCAATGCCGCCACCTTCCTGCCCCAGGTGTGGGAAGAGATTCCCGATCCGCATCACTTTCTCGCCGCCCTCAAACTCAAGGCGGGGCTCGACCCGCGCCGCCCCGCGCGCAACCTCATGGCCGCGCGCTACACCGTGGCCAAATGGAAAGAACCCTTGCCCGCCGGAGCCATACGATGAACGCCCCCGCCCGCTACTACCGGCGCCTGCCCGACGGGCGCCTCGAGTGCGTCCTGTGCCCGCGCCGCTGCAAGCTGCGCGAGGGGCAGCATGGCGCCTGCCTCGTGCGCGCCAACCTCGGCGGCAAGATGGTGCTCACCACCTACGGCCGATCGAGCGGCTTTTGCATCGATCCCATCGAGAAGAAGCCGCTCAACCACTTCTACCCCGGCACGGCGGTGCTCTCCTTCGGCACGGCCGGCTGCAACCTCGCCTGCAAATACTGCCAGAACTGGTCGATCTCGGCCGCCAAGGAGCTCGACGCCACCCTCGACGACGCCGGCACGCCCGAAGCCATCGTGGCCGCGGCGCTCGCCTACGGCGCCCAGGGGCTCGCCTTCACCTACAACGATCCGATCATCTTTGCCGAATACGCCATCGACTGCGCCGAACTCGCCCGCAAGCATCGGCTCTATACGGTGGCCGTGACCAACGGCTACATCGAACCCGGCGCACGGGAGGAATTCTTCGGCGCGATGGATGCGGCCAACGTCGACCTCAAAGGCTTTACCGAGGAATTCTATTTCCGCTACTGTGGCGGCAAACTCCAGCCGGTGCTCGATACCCTGCGCTACCTGGTGCACCACACCAACGTGTGGGTGGAGATCACCACGCTCCTCATCCCCGGCCTCAACGACAGCGAAAGCGAAATCCGGGCCTTGTCGCGCTGGGTACGCGACGAGCTCAAAACCACCGTGCCGCTGCACTTCACCGCCTTCTTCCCCGCCTTCAAGATGCTCGACCGTCCGCCCACTCCGCCGCAGACCCTGGTGCGGGCACGGGCCATCGCCCGCGAAGAGGGGCTCGCCTATGTCTATACCGGCAACGTCCGTGATCGCGAGGGTGCGACGACCTACTGCCCCGACTGCGGCACGCCGCTCATCGAGCGCGACGGCTACCTCATCACCCGCTATGCGCTCACGCCCGAGGGGCACTGTCCCGCCTGCGGCCGGGAGATCGAGGGGCGCTTTGCCGCCGCACCGGGGCACTTCGGCAACCGGCGCATCCCCATCGTGCTGGGAGCCGGATGAAGGAAGCGGATCATGTCTTCGCTCTCACACCCTACCGAAGAAACGCCGCCCCGCCCCCCGGACCTTCCGGTGCGGGAAGAGTACATTCCATGGGCCTCCTGCGTGCAGGCGATCCGACTCAAGGTCGATGAGCGGCACTGGCTCGACGTCTCGTTTGCCCTGCCGGGGCAGACGCGCGCCTTCGTCCTCCTCCTCGAGACCCACCAAGAAGCGCTCCAGAACCAAGCTCTTGCGCAAGCGCTCACCGCACGGGGCTTCGGCACCCTGACGGCATCCCTACTCACGCCCGAGGAGCACACCGACGCCGAAGAGCTCGCCTGGCACGTCAACGACCTCGGCGAGCGCGCCGCCACCGTGCTCGAATGGCTGGAACATCAACCGTTTCGCGGTACCCTTCCTCTGGCCGCCGTCGGCTGGCGCACCGCCGCCGCGGCGCTGATCCGGCTCGCGGCGCGCGAAACCCAAACTTTTTACGCCCTCTCCTGTCTAGAAGGACGGATCGATCTGGCAGGCGCCGGTCCGCTCCTCGCGCTGACCGTCCCGATCCAGCTCCTGACGTCTTCCGCCACCGACGACAAACCGAACCTCGCTGCATGGCCGCACATCGGTGCCGAGAAACGCTGGGAACACCTGCCTCCTCCGACGCCCGCAGGGCCCTGGCCGGAGGCGATCGCGCTCACCTGCGAGTGGTTCGAACGCCATCTGCCGACCACGCCCTCGTCCCTGGCGGCAGCGGCGGGTTAGAATCCCCCTTTCGGCCAGACCCTTTGCCCCTGATCCCCGAATGACCCGAACCCTCCTTCCCGTGCTCGAGCGGCTGCGCTGGCCGCAAGCCGGTCAGACCTTCCGTTTCCCCCCTCTTGCCGGCAGCGCCGATGCGCTCCTCGTCGCCGAACTCGCGAGCCGGCGCCGGCCGCTGGTGGTGGTGACCGCCTCGCCCCTGGACGCGCAACGCCTTGCCGAAGAAGTGCGGTTTTTCGCGCCGCAGCTGCGCACGCGGCTCTTCCCCGACTGGGAGACGCTGCCCTACGACCCTTTCTCGCCGCACCAGGACCTCGTCTCCGAGCGCATCGCCACCCTCTACGCCCTCACGCGGGGCACGCTCGATCTCGTCTTCGTCGCCGCGGCCACGGCGCTCGGGCGCCTGCCGCCGCCTGCCTTCATCGCCGCGCACACCTTCTCGCTCAAGCAGGGCGCGGCGCTCGAACTCGAAGGACTGCGCCGCCAGCTGGCACTGGCCGGCTACGAGCCGGTAGCCCAGGTACTGCGTCCGGGTGAATTCTCCGTGCGCGGCGGCATCGTCGATCTCTTCCCCATGGGCGCGTCGCTCCCCTACCGCATCGAGCTCTTCGACGAGGAGATCGAGCGCATCAAGACCTTCGACCCCGACTCCCAGCGCACGCTCTACCCCGTGCCCGAGATCGAACTCCTGCCGGCGCGCGAATTTCCCACCGACGAGGGCGGCCGCACCACCTTCCGCCAACGTTTCCGCGAGACGTTCGAGGGGGACCCGAGCCGCGTCGCCCTCTACAAGGACGTCAGCCAGGGCGTGTGGCCGGCTGGCATCGAATACTACCTGCCGCTTTTCTTCGACGAGACGGCCACCCTCTTCGACTACGTAGGGGCCGAAGCGACCTGGCTGCTCCACGGCGACTGCCCGGCGGCGATCGACGCCTTCTGGCAGGAGCTGGAAGCGCGCCATCGCCTGCTGGGCGGGGATCGCAGCCGCCCCATCCTGCCGCCGTCTTCCCTCTTTCTCGACGCCGAAGCGTTTTACACCGCCTTGAAAGCAGTGCCGCGCTTCGAGCTGCGCGGCGAAGGCGACGAAGCCGAAGAGGCCCGAACCCCACCGCCGGCGGCGATCGATGCGCGCGCACCCAAGCCCCTTGCGGCGCTGCAAGACGCCGTGCACACCGCCACTGCGGCAGGCGAGCGGGTGCTCCTGGTCGCCCAGACGCCGGGACGGCGCGAGACGCTGCTCGAGCGCCTGCGCGAGGCGGAACTGGAGCCGGCGCTCGTCGAACATTGGGAAGCCTTCCTTGCCGGAGAATCGCCCCTCGCGCTCACCGTCGGGCCGCTCGAGCGCGGGTTTTCCCTTCCGGCCGCACGGCTCCTCGTCTATGCCGAAGGAGAACTCTTCGCCGGCGGCGCCAAGGCCCGCAGCCGGCGCGCCGCGAGCAAGGCCGTCAGCCCGGAAGGCTGGATCAAGGACCTCGCCGAGCTCACGCCCGGGGCGCCCGTGGTGCACGAAGAGCACGGCATCGGCCGCTACCTGGGGCTCGTGCGCATGCCTTTGGGGGCAGACGAGGGCGAATTCCTCCAGCTCGAATACGCCGGCGGGGACAAACTCTACGTGCCCGTGGCCCAGCTACACCTCGTGTCGCGTTATCTCGGCGCCGACCCCGAGCACGTCGAGCTGCACCGCCTCGGCTCCGGCCAGTGGGAAAAAGCCAAACGCAAGGCCGCCGAACAGGCGCGAGACACCGCCGCCGAGCTGCTCGCGCTCTACGCCCAGCGCGCCGCCCGTCCCGGCTTCGCCTTCGGGTTCGACGAGCGCGACTACGAAGCCTTCTGCGCCGGATTCCCTTTCGAGACCACGCCGGACCAGCAGGCGGCCATCGACGCCGTGCTCGCCGACATGCGCTCGGGCAAACCCATGGATCGGCTCGTGTGCGGCGACGTCGGTTTCGGCAAGACCGAGGTGGCGCTGCGCGCCGCCTTTGCCGCCGTGGCGAGCGGCAAACAGGTGGTGATCCTCACCCCCACCACCTTGCTTGCCGAGCAGCACTTCCAGACCTTCTCCGACCGCTTCGCCGACTGGCCGGTGCGCCTCGTCGAACTCTCGCGCCTGCGCTCGGCCAAGGAGCAGAAAGAGGCGTTGGCGGGACTGGCCGAAGGGCGCATCGACATCGCCATCGGCACGCACCGGCTGCTGCAGCCCGACGTGCGCTTCGCCCGGCTGGGGCTGGTGATCATCGACGAAGAGCACCGCTTCGGCGTGCGGCAGAAAGAAGCGATGAAGCGGCTGCGCCAGGAAGTCGACGTCCTCACCCTCACCGCCACGCCCATCCCGCGCACCTTGGGCATGGCGCTCGAGGGGCTGCGCGACTTCTCCGTCATCGCCACCGCGCCGCAAAAGCGCCTCGCGGTGAAGACCTTCGTCGCACCCCGCTCGGAAGGGCTCATCCGCGAGGCGGTGCTGCGCGAATTCAAGCGCGGCGGGCAGGTCTATTTCGTCCATAACGAGGTGCGCACGATCGAGAACGTGCGCGAAGAGCTCGAGCGACTGCTGCCCATGGCGCGCATCGTGGTGGGCCACGGACAGATGTCCGAGCGCGAGCTCGAGCGCGTCATGCGCGACTTCACGCACCAGCGCGCGAATCTGCTGCTGTGCACCACCATCATCGAGACCGGCATCGACATCCCCACGGCCAACACCATCCTGATCGACCGCGCCGACCGCTTCGGGCTCGCCCAGCTGCACCAATTACGCGGACGGGTCGGACGCAGCCACCATCAAGCCTACGCCTACCTCCTCACCGACCCGCACGTCAAACCCAGCGCCCAGGCGCAGAAGCGGCTCGAAGCCATCGCCCAGCTCGAAGATCTCGGCTCGGGCTTTTATCTGGCCATGCACGACCTGGAGATCCGCGGCGCGGGCGAAGTGCTGGGGGAAGAACAATCGGGCGAAATCCAGCGCGTGGGCTTCTCCCTCTACAGCCGCATGCTGGAAGAAGCCGTGCGTCGGCTCAAGAGCGGGCAGGAGCCGGGCGATCTCACCCGCCCCTTCCGCACCGTGGCCGAAATCAACCTGCACGCGCCAGCGCTGCTACCCGACGACTACTGCCCGGACGTGAGCGTGCGGCTCGAGCTCTACAAGCGGCTCGCCGACGCCGACAGCGATGCAGCGCTGCAGGAACTCACCGAAGAGCTCGTCGACCGCTTCGGCCCGCTGCCGCCGCAGACGCGTACGCTCGTGGCCACCCACCGCCTGCGGATCGCGCTTGCCCCCTGCGGCGTGGCCAAGGTCGACGCGAGCGAGAAGAGCCTCAGCGTGCAGTTCTCGTCCGATGCCCCCATCGATCCGGCCAAGGTGGTCGCGCTCATCCAGCGCGACCGCAGCGTCAAGATGGCCGGACCCGATCGGCTGGTGCAGACGCGCCCTTGCCCCGACGTGGAATCCCGCGTGCGCGCGGTGCGCGAACTCGTCGCGCGTGTGCTCTCCCCTCAAGCCGCCGAAACCGTATAATTCCCCTTTTGGCAGGACTCCCGAACCCATGAGCAACCCGCTGCTGGAAAACACCAACATCGAGCGCTTCGATCCCATGCCCTCGCCGGCCGAGATCAAGGCGCAGCACCCGCTGAGCGAGCGCACCGCGACCACGGTCGCGCAGGCGCGCCAAACCCTCGTCGACATCCTCGAGCGGCGCGATCCGCGGCTCTTCGTCGTCGTCGGCCCCTGCTCCATCCACGATCCCGTCGCCGGCCTCGACTACGCCAAGCGGCTCGCCGCCCTCGCCCAGGAAATCTCCGAGACCCTGGTGCTGGTGATGCGCGTCTACTTCGAGAAACCGCGCACCGCCACCGGCTGGAAAGGCTACATCAACGACCCCTTCCTCGACGACAGCTTCCGCATCGACGTGGGCATGGCGCGCGCCCGCGAGTTCCTGCTCTCCGTCAATGAGCTGGGGCTGCCGGCGGCCACCGAGGCGCTCGATCCCATCGCGCCGCAGTACTACGGCGATCTCATCTCGTGGACGGCGATCGGCGCACGCACGGTCGAATCGCAGACGCACCGCGAGATGGCCTCGGGCCTGTCCACCCCGGTCGGATTCAAGAATGCCACCGACGGCAGCCTGGAAGTGGCCGTCAATGCCATCGTCTCGGCCTCGCGCCCGCACGCTTTCCTCGGCATCGACGAAGAAGGCCGCACCGCCATCGTGCGCACCCGCGGCAACCGCCACGGCCACCTCGTGCTGCGCGGCGGCGGCGGACGCCCCAACTACGACTCGGTCTCGGTCTCGCTCGCCGAGCAGGCGCTCGCCAAGGCGGGGCTGCCGGTGAACCTCGTCGTCGACTGCTCGCACGCCAACTCCTGGAAGAAACCCGAATTCCAGCCGCTGGTGCTCAAGGACGTGGTACACCAGATCCGCGAGGGCAACACCTCCATCGTCGGCGTGATGCTCGAGAGCTTCCTCGAAGCCGGCAACCAGCCCTTCCCCGCGCCGCCCTCGCAGCTCAAGTACGGCTGCTCGATCACCGACCCGTGCATCGACTGGGACACCACCGCCGCCATCCTGCGTTCGGCGCATGCGGTGCTGCGCGAGGTGCTGCCCCAGCGAGGGCGCTGATGCCGCATCTGCGCCTGCTCGCCACCCCGGCAGCGCACGAGTGGCTGGCGCGGCATCGCTTGGCGGTGAGCGAGCGAGGCCCCTTCCTCGAACTCGCCCTGCCAGCGCGCACCGCCGAGCTCGACCGCGAACTCTGCGCGATCGGCGCCGACTGGGCCTGGCTCGACCAAGACATCCCCCCAAGCTGGCGGGCATTGCGGCTCTTCGTCACCGACATGGACTCGACGCTCATCGCCATCGAGTGCATCGACGAAATCGCCGATCTGGCCGGCCTCAAACCCGAAGTCGCCCGCATCACCGAAGCGGCCATGCAGGGCGAGCTCGACTTCCGCGAAGCGCTCAATGCCCGCGTGGCGCTGCTGGCCGGCATCCCGGTGGCGCGGCTGGAAGAACTCTACCGCGAACGGGTGCGGCTCAACCCCGGCGCGGCCCGGCTGGTGGCGGCGCTCAAGGAGAACGGCTGCCACTGCGTGCTCGTCTCCGGCGGCTTCACCTTCTTCACCGAGCGGCTCGCACGCGAACTCGGTTTCGACGAAGCCCACGCCAACGTGCTCGAAGCGAAAGACGGCCTCCTCACCGGACGGCTCGTCGGGCCCGTGATCGACGCCGCCGCCAAAGCCGGCATCCTGCGCACCGCCGCCCAGCGCCTGGGTGCGGCGCGGCGCGAGATCCTCGCCGCCGGCGACGGAGCCAACGACCTCGCCATGCTCGCCCTCGCCGGCACGCGCCTTGCCTGGCGACCCAAGCCGCGCATCCTACCCCACGTCAACGTCGTCAGCATGGCGCAGGGGCTGGATGCCGTGCTCGAGCTGTTGCCCTAGGGAAACGCTGATTTATTCCCCCTCTTCAAGAACGACTCGGGCAAGCGCGACCCCGAGATGCATCAGACGAAGAAGGGCAATCAATGGCACTTCGGCATGAAGGCGCACATCGGTGTGGATGCCGCCTCGGGGCTCACCCACACGCTGATCGGCACCGCGGCCAATGCCGGCGACGTCACACAAGCCCAGGCGCTGCTGCATGGGGACGAGACGGACGTCTTTGGCGATGCCGGCTACCAGGGGGTGGAGAAGCGGGCGGAGAACCTGGAGGTTCCCGTACGCTGGCACATCGCCCTGAAGCGCAGCGTGCGCAAGGCTGGCAACACCGATTGAAAACTGACACAGTTTTGCCTCGATCAACGAAGTAAAATTGATATGCTCCCTTTGACGCAAGCGATGCTATTGGGGCTTAGCCAAGAACACTGCCCAGCTGTTCACCCTCTTTGCTCTGGCCAATTACGGTTGCCAGCGGCAAAAATAGGGTCAGCGGCGAGTCGGGCAAGGCGATGAAGCCATGATGCCGATAGAAAGCCGCGGCCGCCTCGTCCTTGGCGTCGACCATCAGGGCGAAGGCGGCAATTTCTGAGCGAGCGGCACGCGCGAGCGCATCAGCCAGCAAAGCGCTGCCCAGGCCTTGGCCTTTGAATGCCCGATCGACGGCCAAGCGCCCCAGGCGAACGGCGGGCACGCTGGGATAACGCGGCAGCTTCTTGCCTATGCTGGGCGGAAGATCGGCCAGCAGCAGGCTGGCTGCGGCCAAGGTGTAATAGCCCGCGATGCGCGGCCCCTCAGCCAGGACCACGAAGCAGGCGGCCACGCGGCGGCGCATGTCCTGGGTGGCGTGTTCCCGTAAATAGCGATTCAGCGGCTCCGAACCGCAGTCGAACGAGGCACGATCATGCACTGCATCGAGTGGCACGAGCAGGAAGGGGGCTCGGCTCATTCGGTGCGCAGGAGCGCGCTACGGCGAGCAAAGGCGCGTTTCAACGCAGGGGTCGGTTCCGGCGGGGAGAGCAGCGCTTGCGCAAAGCATTCCTGATCGGCCAGCGACAGGCGGATCACCGTGGCTTGCTCGATGGCACGTTGCGCTGCGTCCTGCACGGCGGACACGACGAAATCGGTCAGGGTGCGCCCTTGAAGCTCGGCAGCGCGTTTGAGCATCGAATGCAGCTCGGGGCTGATTCTTGCTTCGAGACGGGCGGTCGCAGCGGTGTGGGCCATGGTTTTGTCCTCCTAAGACCAATTGTACGTCAGATTGCCGTACAGATCAAGGGGGATTTTTCGATGGTGTAGCGAACAAATAAACTGTCCGGACTT
>NZ_JSYB01000036.1:0-83249 GCF_054823945.1 Tepidiphilus sp. HLB4
CGAGCGCCGCGACCAACCCCTGCACGTCCTTCGCTTCCATCGTCTCTCCGTCCGAACCGGGCATCGCACCCCTCGCCCATGAGGAGGATGAGTATACCCGCGTCCTGCCCGGAAATGCGCCTTCCCGACGGCAGAATGAACCTCGGCACCGCCGAGATCCCCCAGCGCCAGCCCAGCGCAAGGTTGGGTTCGAGGGCACTCCGATCACTCACGCAGGTACATGTTCGGCCAGCGGACGCACAGGGGGTTGCTCATGCTGCATGGCTTGCCATAAATCGTAATTCGCCTGCATCTGCAGCCAGGCCCGCGCCGTTGCGACCCCCGCCCGTTCCAGCCGTATCGCCAAATCAGGACTGATGCCCGCTTTTCCGTTGAGCACGCGCGATAACGCTACCCGCGACATCCCTAACCGCCGAGCCGCCTCCGTCACCGACAAGCCCAAAGCGTCGATCACTTCTTCCCTCAAGATTTCTCCCGGATGCGATGGATTGTACATGGCATTTTTCCATATGATATTTACATTTAAACACGGCTTTAATTATAATCGATATAATTTATGTCACATATGTTTCCATCTTTGAAGCGAAAAATGACCCTCCAGTTCTTATTGACGGTCATTGCCCAAAAGCCCACCATGTCTCCCTGCAAACGATGGAGCTTGAAGCCGGGCAATGCCAAATCCCGTGGCTCATGAGCCGCATCGAGCGCTGACAAGATGCGCCGCAATTTTGCTTCGTGACCCGGCTGTATCCCCTTGAGGGAACCACTCGCGTAGAACCAATACAGGCCCTTGTGAGCGAACTGACTCTCATCCATGGAATCTCCCCTCGGCAGGGGCGAAACTGTATCTCGTATCGATACAGTTGTCAATCTCTGCCCGCTCGCTCAAAAGGATACCCACTCGGTGAGCATCCGGGCACGGGGCGAGGCCGCCATCCGGCCGTGCAGCCGTCTGCTCGCGGTACCCTCACCGTTCCCGGGACAAGAAATCCATGAGGTCGGGCGCGCGGATCAGCCCAGGAATGCGCCTTCCCGACGGCAGAACGATCGTCGGCACCACCGAGATTCCCAACCGCCGGCCCAGCGCAAGGTTGTGTTCGAGCGCGCTCGCGTCACAGCCCGGCGACGCCGATGCCGGCTCTTTCCCTTCGAGCATCCACGCCCGCCATGCCCGCGCCCGATCCGGAGCGCACCAGATCTGCCGAGATTTTTCCCACGAATCCCCCTCCAGAATGGGATAGAGGAAGACATAGACGGTCACGTCGTCGACTGCCTCGAGTTCGCGCATCAGTTTCTTGCAGTATGCGCAATTCGGATCTTCGAACGAAACGATCTTCCGCGCCCCTGCGCCATGGACCATGGCGATCGCCCGTTCGAGGGGTAAACGAGAAAAATCGACGCGCTCGGCCCCGGCGCTTCGCTCCTGCCCAAACTCCGGCCAAACCGCCTCGCCGCCGCTCACCACCGACGGCTCCCCTGCCGCTGTCAGCGTCCACACCAGACCCAGACCCGCCCACCATGCCATTCGTTTCCGCCCCTGCCGCATCGCCCCCTCCCTGCGCGATCGTCCCCCGTGCCATTATGCTCTTGGCGGATATACTTGGGGCCGGATTCCATCGCCCTCGACCGCTCATGAGACGTTTCATTGCGCCGCGCCGCACTCTGCTTGCCGTATTCCTCCTCGCCCTCGCTGCCTGCCGCGGCGAGGTGCCGCAAACGCCGCTCTGCGTCTGCCCGCCCACCGAACCTCCGCGCACGCCGCAAGCCACGCCTGCTTTGCGCGCCGAACCCGCCTCATGGGAAGCGCTTCCCGGCTGGCGCGCCGATCGCCCTTCGCAGGCGTGGGATGCTTTCTTGGCGGGCTGCCCGTGGCTCGAAACGATCGACCCCGCGTGGCAAACGCTGTGCCGCGAGGCGCGCGAGCAGCCGCGCGAGGACGCGGTACTGCGCCATTTTCTGGAGCAACGCCTGCGGCCCTGGCGGCTCGTCGCGGTGCAGCCCGACGGCAGCGCCCGCGACACGGGGCTCGCCACCGGTTATTACGAACCGCTGATCGCCGCGAGCCGTACGCCGGATGCCCGCCACCGCACCCCCATCCTCGGACCGCCCGCCGACCTCGTCACCGTGGATCTGGGCGAGGTCGCGCCGGCGACGAAGAATCTGCGCCTCAAGGGCCGGCTGGAGGGCCATCGGCTCGTGCCCTATCACAGCCGCGCCGAGATCCGCGCCCTGGGCGAGCGGCTCCCTGCGCCGGTGCTCTTCTGGGCGGCCGACGAGCTCGATTTCTTCTTCCTGCAGATCCAGGGCTCCGGCCTGCTGCGTCTGCCCGATGGCGCCACCTTGCGCATCGGCTACGCCGATCACAACGGCCACCCGTACCGCTCCATCGGGCGCCTGCTCATCGACTCCGGCGAGCTCACCTTGCAGGAAGCCTCGGCACAGGGAATCCGGCGCTGGCTCGAACGCCACCCCGAACGGCGTCAGGAAGTGCTCGACGCCAACCCGGCCTATGTCTTCTTCCGTGAATTGCCCGCCGACGGCCCCGGTCCCCTCGGCACCCTGGGCGTGCCGCTCACGCCGCAGCGCAGCCTCGCGGTCGATCCGGCCCATCTGCCGCTGGGCGCGCCGCTCTACGCCGCCGTTTCGGGCACGCAGCCGTTCGCCCGGCTGATGCTGGCGCAGGATACGGGTGGGGCCATCCAGGGGCCGCTGCGCGTCGACGTCTATGAAGGCAGCGGCAAGGAAGCGGGCGAGCGGGCCGGGCGCAGGCGCGACGAAGTCGCCCTGTGGCTGCTGTGGCCGGCCGATGCCGATCCGCCTGCGGCGAGCCGATGAAAAAGGCGCCCGCAGGCGCCTCGAGGAACACGGGACAAGCGGCTACTTCAGCAGCCGCCTTCCAGCCCCATCATCCGGCGGTAGAACGCGTGGAAATGCGGCATCCCCACTTCGAACGGCTCCTGATAGGGCCCGACCTCGTCCCTGCCCTCGGCCAGGAGCGCCTTGCGGCCGCGGTCCATGCGCTCGGCGATTTCATCGTCCTCGACCGCCGTTTCCATATAAGCCGCCTGCTGCGCTTCGACGTACTCGCGCTCGAACTCGACGATCTCTTCGGGATAATAGAATTCCACCACGTTGATCGTCTCGCTCACCGACACCGGCCACAGGGTGCTCACCACCAGGGTATTGGGATACCACTCCACCATAACGTTGGGGTAGTACAGCATCCAGATCGCGCCGTGCTCGGGGAGCCCCCCTTGATGATAATCGAGTACCGCCTTGTGCCAGCGCGCATAGACCGGCGTGCCCGGCTTGTCGAGCGCCGTAATGCCCACGCGCTGCACGGAGTACCATTCGCCGAACTGCCACTCGAGCGCGCTGCAATCGACGAAATTGCCCAGCCCCGGATGGAAGGGCACGACGTGGTAATCCTCGAGATACACCTCGACGAAAGTCTTCCAGTTGTAGTGGCAGTCGTGGCGCACGACCCGGTCGAGCTTGTAGCCGGAGAAGTCGAACCAGCGGGCAAGCTCCATGCCAGCGAGATCGGCCGCCGCCGAGCGCGGCCCGCGGAAGAGGAGCCCGTTCCACGATTCCAGCGCCTCGCGCTGCAGGTTCAGGCAAGGCGTCTCGGAGAAATGCGGCGCACCCACCAGCCGCCCCGTGAGATCGTAGGTCCAGCGGTGCAGAGGGCAGACGACGTGCTCGGTCTTCCCTTCCCCCTGCAGCATGATGGCCTGCCGATGGCGGCAGACGTTGGACAGCAGCGCCGGCCCCTGGGCATCGCGCACCAGCGCCTTGGCGTGGTCGAGCCACTCGAGCGAGCGGTAGGAACCCGGCTCGGGCACCATGGCCTCGTGCCCGACATAGCCCGGCCCCTGACGGAAAAAAACCTCCAGCTCGCGGCGAAACAGCGCCTCGTCGAAATACCACGACACCGGAAATTGCAACGCCGCCGGCTGCAGACGGACCCCAGAACCCATCTCCGACATGATCGAACCCTCCATGGACGAAAGGACCCGACCTCGACGCCGAGGTCGCCGAAAGAGCGCGGGATGGTACCACGAAACGAATGCAAGGGGTTGATCGAGCGAAAAATCTTCCGCCTCGCCCCGATCGGATTCATTCCAGCCGCACGAGCAGCCCTTTGAGATATTCGCTCTCGGGCACCGCCAGACCCACCGGATGATCCGGTCCGGCCTGCAGGCGGGCGAGCACCTGCGCGTCGCGCCCGTTCTTGGCGGCGCACTCGGCGACGATCTCGCGGAATTCCTCCGCGCCGATGCCGCCGGAGCAGGAAAACGTCATCAAAAGCCCGCCGGGGGCGACCAGGCGCATGCCGTGCAGGTTGACGTCGCGATACGCCCGCCGCGCCTGGGGCACGTGGGCCGCCGAGGGAGCGAACTTGGGCGGATCGAGGATGACGAGGTCGAAGCGCTCGCCGTCGCGCTCCCACTCGCGCAGCAGAGTGAAGACGTCGGCCTCGAACCAGCGCGCCCGATCCGCCGGCAATTCGGCATCGAGGGCGAGGTTGCGCCGCGCGAGTTCCAGCGCCGGACCGCTCGAATCGATCGAGCAGACCTCGCGCGCGCCGCCCGCGAGCGCGTGCAGCGAAAACCCGCCGCTGTAGCAAAACGCATTGAGCACCCGCGCCCCCTCGGCGAGCTGCCCGGCGAGCCGCCGGTTCTCGCGCTGATCGAGATAAAAGCCGGTCTTGTGCCCCTGCACCACGTCGACGAGCAGACGCACGCCGTACTCCTCGATCACCACCGTCTCGGGCAAGGTTCCGAAAAGAAGCCCGCTGCGCGGTTCCAGCCCTTCGAGCCGGCGCGCGCCGGAATCCGACCGCTCGTAGAGCGCCTCCAGCTCCGGCAAGGCGCGCCGGATGGCATCGACGATGGCCTCGCGCCAGCGCTCGGCCCCGGCAAAGGTCATCTGCAACACCGCCACCGCGCCGAAGCGATCGAGGATCACGCCGGGCAGGCCGTCGGCCTCGCCGTGCACCAGCCTCAGACCCTGCTGCCCGCGCAAGAGGGGATGCGCCAGACGCCGGGCGATCGCCTGGGCGATGCGCCGCCGGAAGAAGGCGTGATCGACGGGCGAATCCGGCGTGAAGTGCCACACCCGCGCGCGGATGCGCGAAGCGAGCGACACCCCGGCGCGCGCGAGCGGCGTGCCGTCGTGGCGCGCCACGAGCACGGTGTCGCCGTTTCTCACCGGTCCGTCGATGCGCTCGACGCTGGTGTCGAAAATCCAGGGGTGACGCCGCATGAGCGAGCGCTCCCGCCCCGGTTTGAGGATCAAGGTCGCCATGGAAAGATTCCGGTCCTTATTTGCGTTTGGCCCGCGGATGGGCCGCGTCGTAGATGCGCGCCAGATGCTGGAAATCGAGCCGGGTATAGACTTGGGTGCTGGCGATCGAGGCGTGTCCCAGGAGTTCCTGTACCGCCCGCAGGTCGCCCGAGGATTGCAGTAGGTGACTGGCGAAGCTGTGGCGCAGCCGGTGCGGATGGAGGCTCCCTTCCACGCCATGCTTGCGTCCCCAGCGCACCAGGCGGCTTCCCACCCCCTGAGGGGAGAGGCGCGTGCCCTCGCGGCTCACGAAGAGCGCCTTCTCGCCCGGCGCCACGAGCTCGGCGCGCAGCGCGAGCCACTGGTGCAGCGCCGCGATGGCCGTGCGCCCCAGCGGCACGGTGCGGCGTTTGCCGCGTTTGCCGGTCACGCTCACCCAACCCTGGTCGAGATCGAGGCAGGCGGGATCGAGGTCGAGCGAGACGAGCTCGGCCACCCGCAGCCCCGTGGCGTAGAGGAGTTCGGCCATGGCGCGGTCGCGCACCTCCAGCCCCGCCTCGGGCGCGGCGTCGAGCACGCGCTGCGTCTCGTCCACCCCCAGCGCCTTGGGCAAGAGGCGCGGCGCACGCGGCGCGCGCAGCCCGTCGGCGGGGTTGGCCGCCACCCAACCCTGGCGCAGCGCCCAGCGGTAGAACCCGCGCCAGGACGACAGGCGGCGCGCGAGCGAACGCGGCGCCAGACCCTGCCCGTGCGCCCGGGCGAGCGCCGCGCGTAAGGCAGCCGCATCGGCGCGCAGCGGCTCGCCGCCCGTGGCCTCGGCCAGGGCTGCGAGTTCCAGCCGGTAGGCACGCACGGTCGCCGTGGCGCTGCGGCGCTCGGCCTCGAGCGCGGCGAGGTAGCGCTCGATCGCGTCGGGCAGCTTGGCTTCGTCCATGAGGCTCACGCCGCCTCGCGGCAGCGGGCAAGCGCCGCTGCCGCGAGCTCGCCGATACGCCGCAGAAAGACGGTTCCCATCGCCGGGTAGAAGCGCTGCGGCTCGGGACTGCCGAGCGCCAGCAACCCCACGCCCTCCTCGGGCACCGGCAGCGGCAACACGGCGCAGGAGGCGACGTCGGCACCGAGCCAGGCGGCCAGCGCCGGATGCGGCGGCGAGCCCACGTGCACCTCGGCGAGCGTGCGGGCGAATTCGGCCAGCGCCTCGGGCAATTCCGCCGCGAGCCAACCGGGCAGCCCCAGGCGCACCGTCGGCACGGCGAATTCTTCGCTGAGCGCGCGCGTGAGGATGTGGCGCACCTGAGGGCGCGTCTCCGCCTCCATCAGGGCGAGCGCGAGGCGATGCATCCGCTCGGCGAGCTGGTCGTTCTGCCGCCCGATCTGCAAGAGCTGGGCGAATTTCTCTTCCAGCGCCTGGAGTTGGCCGCGCAGCAGGCTCGCCTGATGCTGGGCGAGAGACACCGTCCCCCCCGGCCCTTCGGACGGCAGGGCCAAGGAGGCCGCCAGCGCCGGCTCGCGCAGGAAGAAGTCCGGATGTTCCTGCAGATAATGGCGAACGTCGTCGTGCGAGCAGCTCATCGCGGCAGTTCCCAAGGTTGGTCGAGGTCGATCACCCCCTCGAACACCGTGCGCGCCGGCCCGATCATGATCACGGGCTGGCCGGGACCGGCCCACTCGATGCGCAGCCGCCCGCCGCGCGTGTGCACCGTCACCGGCGGGCGCAGCACCCCGCGCAGGGTGCCGGCCACCACCGCGGCGCAGGCGCCCGTGCCGCAGGCAAGCGTCTCGCCCGCCCCGCGCTCGAACACCCGCAGCCGGATCGCATCGGGCGCGAGCACCTGCATGAAGCCGACGTTGACGCGCTCGGGAAAACGGGGATGGCGCTCGATCTGCGCGCCGAGCTCGGCCACCGGCGCCCGATCGACGTCCTCCACCACCAGCACCGCGTGGGGATTGCCCATGGAGACCGCCGTGAGTTCCACCCGCGCGCCATCGACTTCGAGCGTCTGCACCACCGCGTCCGTGTCGCTCACGAAGGGGATGCGTGCGGGCTCGAGTACCGGCACCCCCATGTCGACGGCCACCTCATCTGCTTCGCGCAGCTCGGGTTCGATCACGCCGCTCGCCGTCTCCACGCGCAGGCGCCGCTTGCTGGTGAGCCCTTTCTCCACCACGAAACGGGCAAAGCAGCGCGCGCCGTTGCCGCACTGCGCCACCTCGCCGCCGTCGGCGTTGAAGATGCGGTAGCGGAAATCGGCGTCGGGACGGGTAGGCGGCTCCACCAGCAGGAGCTGGTCGCAGCCGATGCCGAAATGCCGGTCGGCGAGCCAGCGCACCAGTTCAGGCGAAGGGGTGAAGCGCTGGCGGATCGCGTCGATGACGACGAAATCGTTGCCCAGACCGTGCATCTTGGTGAAATGGAGGAGGTTCATGTCCTCAGCGCCTCGTCGAGGAGTTCGATCCAGTGCTGCACCGGCACGTTCGCGCCCTGTTCCAGGTGGGTGATGCAGCCGATGTTGGCCGAGGCGATCCGGGCCGGGGCGTGCTCGGTGAGCGCGGCGAGCTTGTTGCGCTTGAGCGCCTCGGCCAATTCCGCCTGCAGCAGGGAGTAGGTTCCGGCCGAGCCGCAGCACAGGTGCGCATCGCGCACCGGAACGAGCGTGTAGCCCGCGCGCGCGAGCAGCCGTTCCACCACCCCGCGCACTTTCAGGCCGTGCTGCAGCGAACAGGGGGCGTGAAAGGCCACGGCTCCGCGCGGAATCGGCTGCGCCGGCAGCTGCGCTTCGAGCGCGGCGAATTCGGCGGCGAGCACCTCGCTCACGTCGCGCGCCCGTTGCGCCACCTGCGCCGCCCTGTCGGCATAGACCGGATCCTCGGCGAGCCAGAAGCCGTAATCGCGCACCTGCGCCGCACAGCCGGAGGCGGTGATGAGGATGCCCTCGATGTCGCCCGACTCGATCGCCGGCCACCAGGCATCGATGTTGCGCCGCGCCCGCGCGCGCGCCCGCTCCTGCTCGTCGAGGTGCCATTCGATCGCCCCGCAGCAGCCCGCCCCCGGCGCCGCCTCGAGCGAGATGCCCAGGCGGTCGAACACGCGCTCGGCCGCCGCGTCGATCGCCGGCTTGAGCTCGGGCTGAACGCAGCCTTCCAGCCGCCACCAGCGGCGCGCGTGCTGTGCCGCCGGCCGGGGCCCGGCTTCCTGAGGGGCCGGAATCTTCCCGGCCAGGGAATCTGGCAGCACCCCCTTGCCCATACGGGCGAGCCGCAGCGCCGCGGCGAAGCGTTTTCGCTCGGGCAGCACGCGCGCGAGCGCCCAGCGCTTGGCCCGCTCGGCGAGCGGCCGTGGCACGCGCGCATCGACTTCGTGCCGGCCGATGTCGAGCAGATGGGCGTACTCCACGCCCGAGGGACAGGTCGTCTCGCAGGCGCGGCAGGTGAGGCAGCGGTCGAGGTGCTGCTGGATGGCGCGCGTAGGCGGCACCCCTTCGAGCACCTCCTTGATCTGGTAGATACGCCCGCGCGGCCCGTCGAGTTCGTCGCCGAGCAGCTGGTAGGTAGGGCAGGTGGCGGTGCAGAAGCCGCAGTGCACGCACTTGCGCAGGATGGCGTCGGCCACCCGGCCGGCGGGGGTGTCACGGATGAAATCGGCCAGATTCGTCTGCATCGCTCACTCCAAGGGCAAGCGGCGCGCGAACACGCCGTCGGGGTCGAATGCAACCTTGAGCCGCGCTTCGATGGCGCGCTCGGCGGCGCCACGCGGCGCGAACACGCGCTCACCGGTCCGGGCACCGCGCCAGCGCATGGCATGTCCGCCCACGGCGCGGGCGCGCTCGAACCAGGAATCGTCGGCCGCCGGCCGGCGTAGCCAGCGCAACCCGCCTCCCCATTCGACGAGCGCATCCTCCGCATCCGCCCAGGCGGGCGTGGTCGGCGGCAGCGCCAGGCGCCACAGCACCTCGCCCTCCTGCAGCTTCCAGGCGGGCAGCCGCTGCTCGCGCACGTCCTCCCAGAAAACGCGAGCCGCCTCCTCGGGCAGCACCTCGCCGCCCAGGCGCGTCGCGGCCGCTTCCACCGCCGCCCGGGCGCCGGCAAGGCGCAGGGTCGATTCCCCCTGCCACCACACGCTCGCCGACAGCGGCAGCGGCTGCCCCGCCAAACGGTTGAACCGCTCGATCGCCTCGTCCTGGCTGCAGGCAAAGCGCAGAGTACGGGTGGCCGGGGGCAGCGGCAGCACTTTCAGCGACACTTCCAGGATCACCCCTAGCGTGCCGAGCGAGCCGGCAAAGAGCCGGGAGACGTCATAGCCGGCGACGTTCTTCATCACCTCGCCGCCGAAGCGCAGCACCCGTCCCTGACCATCGAGCACCCGAACCCCCAGCACGTAGTCACGCAGCGCCCCGTGCCCCCAGCGGGTCGGGCCGGAGAGGCCGGAGGCCACCGCCCCCCCGATCGTGGCCGAGTCGGCGAAGTGCGGCGGCGAGAAGGGCAACCATTGCCGGTGCTGCGCGAGCAGCGCCTCCACTTCCGCCAACGGCGTGCCGCCATAGGCGGTGAGCACCAATTCCGAGGGCTCGTAGCGGATGATGCCGGAGAGCGCCCCCACTTCCAGCGGCTCGGCATCCGGATCCGGCGCGCCGTACCAGGATTTGCTGCCCCCGCCGCGGATCTCCAGCCGCCTGCGCCCGCGCGCCTCCAACACCTGATCGCGCAGGCGATCGACGATCGCGTTCATTGCCCCTCCTGTCGTTTTTTTCGGTGTCGCTCGGCAAGCCGCGCCTCGTCGCGCAGCCACAGCAAGGAACCGATCAGCCCCAGCACGGGAATGCCGACCAATAACAGCTGCACCCAGGCCCGCTCGCTCACGCCGTTCAAAAGCGCGGCAACTCGGCAAAAGGCAGCTTGCCGCGCGACACGCGCATGCGGCCGTATTCGGCGCAGCGGTGCAGCGTGGGAATCGCCTTGCCGGGGTTCAGAATCCCCGCCGGGTCGAAAGCCGCCTTCACCTGGAAGAAGGCTTCGAGCTCCACGGGCGAGAACTGCACGCACATCTGGTTGATCTTCTCCATCCCCACGCCGTGCTCGCCGGTGACCGTGCCGCCGAGCCGCACCGAGAGCTCGAGGATGTCGGCGCCGAACGCCTCGGCCCGCTCCCATTCTCCAGGCTGGTTCGCGTCGAACAGGATCAGGGGATGCAGGTTGCCGTCGCCGGCGTGAAAGACGTTGAGGCAGCGCAGGCCGTATTCGCGCTCCATCTCGGCGATCGCCTCCAGCATCTCGCCCAGGGCCTTGCGCGGAATCGTTCCGTCCATGCAGTAGTAGTCGGGCGAGACGCGCCCGGCGGCCGGAAACGCCGCCTTGCGTCCAGCCCAGAAGCGCAGCCGCTCCTCCTCGTCGCGCGAGACGCGCCACTCGGTGGCGCCGCAGCGCTCGAGCACCGCTCCCATGCGCGCGATCTCTTCTTCCACCTCCTCGGGCGTGCCGTCGGACTCGCACAGCAGCACCGCCGCGGCCTGAAGCGGATAGCCGGCGTGGACGAAATCCTCCGCGGCGATCGTCGCCCCCTGGTCCATCATCTCCAGCCCCGCGGGGATGATGCCTTCGGCGATGATCGCGGCCACCGCCTCGCCGGCGGCGCGCACCGAGTCGAAGGCAGCGAGGATGCAACGCGCCGTCTGCGGCCGGGGCAGCAGTTTCACCGTGATCTCGGTGACCACCGCCAGCATTCCCTCCGAGCCGATCGCCAGCGCGAGCAGGTCGTAGCCCGGCGCATCGGGGGCGAGGCTGCCAAAAACGACGGGCTCCCCTGCGGCGGTGTAGCCGCGCACGCGCAGCACGTTGTGCACCGTGAGGCCGTACTTCAGGCAATGCACGCCCCCGGAATTCTCGGCCACGTTGCCCCCCAGGGTACAGGCGATCTGCGAGGACGGATCGGGCGCGTAATAGAGCCCGTACGGCGCGGCTGCTTCCGAAATGGCGAGGTTACGCACTCCCGGCTGCACCGTGGCGGTACGTGCGAAGGGGTCGAGGGCGAGGATGCGGTTCAAGCGCGCGAGCGACAGCACCAGCCCCTGCGGGTGCGGCAGCGCCCCGCCAGAGAGCCCCGTGCCGGCTCCGCGCGGCACGACCGGCACCCGCAGACGGTGACAGGTCTGGAGCAGTGCCACCACCTCTTCCTCGCTGCGCGGCAGCGCCACGGCCCAGGGCAGCTCGCGAAAGGCCGAAAGGCCGTCGCACTCGTAGGCGCGAAGTTCGGCCTCGTCGTGGATCAGGGCGTCTTCGGGCAGCAGCCGGCGCAGCTCGGCGACGAACGCCTCGCGAGAAACGGTCGGGGAGAGGGAATCGGACGGGGTCTCAGCCATCGACGCGCTCCAGCGGGGTAGAGGATTCTTCGACGGGATTCTCCGCCGGGCACAGCACTTCGGCCACACGATCGGCCGTTCCTTCCAAATGACGTTCGGCCGCGCGCCGTGCCGCCGCCGGATCGCCCGCACGCACCGCTTCGAGGATCTCGCGGTGCTCGGCGTTGGCTACGAGCGGCCAATCCCGCACCTGCCCCTCCTCGCCCCAGAGGACGCGGTGCACGGCGGCATTCTTCGTGCCCAGGTATTCCTGGAAACGCTCGATCTCGGGGTTGTGCGTGGCGCGGGCGAGCGCCAGGTGGAATTCGTCGTCCCACTGCGCCCCGGTCGTCCCCTTGGCAGGCGAGTGCGCCGCCTGACGGGCCCAGCGGTCCATGGCAGCCACCACCGCTTCGAGATGGTGCAGATCGGCCTCGCTGCGCCGCAGCGCCGCCAGTTCGGCCACGCCGGTCTCGAACACCTTGCGCAATTCGAGAATATGGCGCAGCTCTTCGAGCACGTCGACTTCCTCGACGTTCTTGAGATGGAACCCCTTGCGGCCTGGACGATCGATGACGTACGTGCCCGAGCCCTGACGCGCCGCCACCACCCCCTCGGCCTTCAGATGGGCAATGGCCTCGCGCACTACCGTCCGGCTCACCCCGAACTTCGCACACAAAGCATGCTCCGAGGGCAAGCGGGCGCCCCGGGGATGATGGCCGGCAAGGATGGCTGCCACCAGCGATTGGACCACCCGCTCACATTCCCGCGTCGCTTTTTTTCGTGTGTCCATGGCCTTGGCTGCGTGAATGAGCTCACGAGGAATTTACACGCAAGCCGGGCAAGGATCAAGCGGCGCGTTCGAGCAAGGGGCGGGCGATGGTCTCCAGGCCCTGCTGCAGCGCGGTTTCGAGCCGCTGCAGCTGCTGCTCGAGCCGCTCGCGCTCGGCGCGCAGTTCGGCCAGCTGGGATTCCAGCGACTCGGCTGCCTGATGCACCCGCACGATGCCGTTCATGCGCAGCTCGAGTTCGGTCTTCTTCTCTTTCAGGGCCGCCTCGAGCGGCAGCAGCGCCTGCCGCACCCAGGTGGCCGCCTCGCGGTGCATCGCCTCCCAGCGATGCTGGACTTCGCTCGCGACCAGGGAAAGGAATCGCTCGATGACACCCGACTTGGTATGCACGAGCATGGTACCCCAGCTGGCGAGCTGGCGCAGGGCCAGGGTTCGCGCCGTCTCGAGCGAAGCGCGCGCGGCGGCGAAATCGAGCGGAGCCGGCGGTCGGCAGTCGATGCCATGCTCCACCTCGAGCTGGCGCATCATGGCCGTGAGCATTTCGTGGATTTCCTTTGCCTTGGCCTGCGCCCGGTCGACGAGCGCAAACACCCGCTCGAAGAACTGCTCGATGCGTTCCTTGAGATCCGAGGAAAAGGCCGCCATTTCCATCTGATGGCGCACGTCGGTGAGCTCGAAGCGGAACCGCGACACCGCCACCGCGTCGAGCAGCTCCCGGCACTGTTTGGCGTAGACGGCCCGGGTAGCCTGATAGCGGCGCAGGGCTGCGTCGAACTCTTCCTTCTCCGCCTGGGCCTTGCGCAGCAGATAGGCCACGCGGCTGCGGTTCTGGCCCCGCAGGGCGGCCAGCTCGGATTCTTGCGCCGCCACCGCCGACAGACGCTCACGCACCATCCCCGCCGCCAGCGCGCCGATCTCGCGAAAGGCAGCCGCCACCGCCTCGCGCGTGAGCGCCTGTCGCTTGCCGAGCAGATCCTGCGACAAGGCCTGTTCGAAAGGCTCGATGCGGCTGCGGCGCAAGAGCGCCTCGTCCCCATGGATGCGCGCAGCCAGCGCCTTCTGCGCCGACAGCGGGAAGACGTGCTCCGGGCGCACCTCCAGCATGCGGGCCACGGACTGGACCTGGGCGGCGATCTCGCGCTCGATCTCGGCTTCGGTGCGGATGCCGTCCCACAGCGAGTCGATCTTGTTGAGCGCGACGAGGCAACCCTCGTCGGGATCGACGCGCGACTCGAGCACGTAATGGCGCCAGATCTTCATGTCGCTCTGGGTGACGCCCGTGTCGGCAGCCAGCACGAAGACCACGGCGTGGGCCTGCGGCAGCAGCGAGAGGGTGAGCTCCGTCTCGGCGCCGATGGCGTTGAGCCCCGGCGTGTCGAGGATCACCAGCCCGCGGGCGAGCAGCGGATGCGGATAGCGCACGATGGCATGGCGCCAGGCAGGCACTTCCACGAGGCCGTCCTCACCGGGCACCAGCCCCTCTTCCCCGCTCGGGTCGATGTGAAAGCCCAGGGACTCGGCCTCGTCGACGGGAATACGCCGGGTTTCGCCCACGCGCTCAAGCGCCTGCTGCACCGAGGCCAGATTCTCCGGGTTGTAGGACTGCACGCTCCAGCACTCGCGCCGACGCCGCGCCTCGTGCAACGAGACGATCTCGCGGCGCGTGTCGATCGGCAGCAACAGCACCTCCGGGCGCGCCCCCTCGAACCATTCGATCTCGGTAGGGCACATGGTGGTGCGTCCGCTGCGCGAAGGCAGCGCCCGCGCACCGAGCGAAGAGAAGACGAGCGCGTTGATGAGCTCCGACTTGCCGCGCGAAAACTCCGCCACGAAGGCCAGACGCAGGCACTCCTCGCGCAGCCGCTCGCGGGCGGCATCGAGCCGGCTCCTGAACACCTCGTTCGCCACGCCCAGGGATTCCAGCGTGCGGGCGAGCGACTCCAGCGCATCGAGCGCCCCGTGGCGCCATTCGTCATAAGCCGTGAAATACCGTTCGAGACTCACCGCCAATCCCCGCGCATGGGAACATCGCATAAGCTTACCATGCCGCTCGCCCCGGAGATTGGCAAACCGGGCAAAAGAACGTGCTTCGCCCCCCTTGGAGCACCCGCCGCACCGGCGCAGCGCAACGCGGACAGGGTTCGCCTTCGCGTCCATACACCGCGAGCCGGTCGCGGTATTCACCCCCCTTTCCTTCCACCGTGCGGTGATCGCGCAGGGTCGTGCCGCCGGCGGCGATCGCCGCCTCGAACACCGCCCGCAGCGCTGCGAGCAGCCGCGCCCAATCCTCTTCGCCGAGCGTACCCGCTGGCCGGTCCGGATGGATACCGGCATGAAAGAGCGCCTCGCAGGCATAGATGTTGCCGGCGCCCACCACCACGTCGCCCGCGAGCAGCACCTCCTTGATCGCCCGCCGCCGCTCCTGCACCCGTTCGCGCGCCAAGGCCGGCGTGAGCCGCGCATCCCACGGCTCCAGCCCCAGACGCGCCTCCAGCGCCCGCTCGGCGGCCGCATCCAGCGGCAGGATGAGGCCGAAACGCCGCGGGTCGGTATAACGCAGCAGATTCTCTTCGAAGAGGAAATCCACGTGATCGTGCCGCCCCGGCGGCACCTCCGGCGCTGCGAACGCGAAATGGCCGCTCATCCCCAGATGCACGAGCAAGGCGCCTTCGTCGAAGCGCCACAGCAGATACTTCCCCCGCCGCTCCACCCGCAGCAACCGCCGCCCCACCCAAGGCGAAAGGGGCGGCACCGGCCGGCGCAGGCGCGGCTCGCGCACCCGCACTTCCGTCAGACTTTTCCCGACGAGGCGATCCTCCAAGCCGCGGCGCACCGCCTCCACTTCGGGCAGTTCAGGCATCCTTTCCTCCGCGAAACCGACGCCGCGGCCTCTCCTCCTTCACCTTCCCAACGGGCGCATCCTGCCACGGCACCAGCTGATCCGGCCGGTTGCCGATGAGATCGCGCCGCCCCATCTTCAGCAGCGCCTCTCGGATGAGCGGCCAGTTGGCCGGATCGTGCCAGCGCAGCAGCGCTTTGTGCAGCCGCCGGCGCCGCCCCTCGCGCACCACCTCGACCGCCTCGCCGCGCGCGAGCGGTCGCAGCGGATTGCGCCTGCTGTGATACATCGCCGTGGCGAGCGCCATCGGCGTGGGCAGAAAGGTCTGCACCTGGTCGGGGCGAAAGCCGTTCTTCTTCAGCCACAGCGCCAGCGCCACCATGTCTTCGTCGGAGGTGCCCGGATGCGCGGCGATGAAGTACGGGATCAGCTGCTGGTTCTTGCCCGCCTCGCGCGAGAAGCGTTCGAAGAGGGCGCGGAACTGCTCGAAGGTCTCCACCCCCGGTTTCATCATCTTGGAGAGTGGCCCCGGCTCGGTGTGCTCCGGCGCGATCTTCAGCCGCCCGCTCACGTGATGGGTGACGAGCTCGCGCACATACTCGGGCGAGCGCACCGCCAGATCGTAGCGCACGCCCGAACCGATGGTGATGCGCTTCACCCCCGGCACCTGCCGCGCACGGCGATAGAGCCGGATGAGCGGCGCATGGTCGGTATCCAGGTTCGGGCAAATGCCGGGATAGACGCAGGACAGGCGCCGGCAATGGCGCTCGATCGCCGGATCCTTGCAGCGCATCCGGTACATGTTCGCCGTCGGTCCGCCCAGGTCGGTCACGTGCCCGGCAAAGCCCGGCGTGCGGTCGCGGATCGCCTCGATCTCGCGCAGGATGGAGTCTTCCGAACGGCTCTGGATGATGCGCCCCTCGTGCTCGGTGATGGAGCAGAACGTGCAGCCGCCGAAACAGCCGCGCATGATGCTCACCGAGAACTTGATCATCTCCCAGGCCGGAATGTGCGCCTGCCCATAGCTCGGATGGGGACGACGCGCGTAGGGCAAGCCGTAGATGAAATCCATCTCGGCGGTAGACAGCGGCAGCGGCGGGGGATTGACCCACACCTCGCGCGCCCCCGGCCCTTCGCCGTGGCGCTGCACCAGGGCACGGGCGTTGCCCGGGTTCGATTCCAGATGCATCACGCGCGAGGCATGCGCATAGTGCAGGGGATCGTCGCGCACCGCCTCGAACGAAGGCAGGCGCACCACCTCGCGGCTGCGGTCGCGCTTGGCGCCCACGGGCTCTCGACCCTCGGCGGGCTGCGGCGCGGAGGGCATGGGACGCACGGCGTAGGGATCGGGCGGAGGCATGGGACGTCCGGGCGCCTCGATCTCGCTTGCGTCGATCTCACGCCAGTCCGCCTGCGGTTTCCAGCCCGGCGGCACCGCGAACACCGTGCCGCGCAGATCGCGGATCGAACCGATGGGCTCGCCCTCATCCAGCCGGCGCGTGAGCGCGAGCAGAGCCCGCTCCGCGTTGCCGTAGAGCAAAATATCGGCCTTCGCGTCGAGCAGCACCGAGCGGCGCACTTTCTCCGACCAGTAATCGTAGTGCGCCAGCCGCCGCAGGCTCGCCTCGATTCCCCCCAGCACCACCGGCACGCCAGGAAAGGCCTCGCGCACCCGCTGCGCATAGACGATCACCGCCCGGTCCGGGCGCTTGCCCGCCACTCCGCCCGGCGTATAAGCGTCGTCCGAACGGATGCGCCGCTCGGAGGTATAGCGGTTGACCATGGAATCCATGTTGCCGGCGGTGATGCCGAAATACAGCCGCGGGCGCCCCAAGGCCTTGAACGGCTCGGCGCTGTGCCAATCCGGTTGGCTGAGGATGCCCACGCGATAGCCGTGCGCTTCCAGGAAACGCGCGAGCAGCGCCATGCCGAAACTCGGATGGTCGATGTACGCGTCCCCCGTCACCAGGATCACGTCGCACGCCTCCCACCCCAGCCGTGCCATTTCCGCGCGCGTCATCGGGAAGAACGGCACCGGCGCCCGGCCGCTCGCCGGCGCGATGATCGTATCCTCCCCCCTGTCTTCCGTCTGCTGCATCGTCTCTCGCCCTTCGCCCGCCTTGCCGGGCTCATCGATTCTCATTATCCTACGCAAAGAACGCTTCTGGAGCGAATCCCATGCCCCCCGATCGCACCGGCACCGTCGGCCTGTTCGCCACCTGCCTCATGAACGCGATGCGGCCCAACATCGGCTTTGCCGCGGCGCGGCTCCTCGAAGACGCCGGCTGGCGCGTCGAAGTTCCGCGCGAGCAGACCTGCTGCGGCCAGCCCGCCTACAACGGCGGCGACGAAGACGCCGCCCGCGCGCTCGCCCGCCGCACCATCGCCCAGTTCGAAGCCTTCGATGCCCTCGTGGCCCCCTCCGGCTCATGCCTGGCCACCCTCAAGCACGACTACCCCCGCCTGCTGCGCGACGACCCCCTCTGGGCTGGCCGTGCCCAGGCGCTCGCCGACAAATCCTGGGAACTCCTCACGTTTCTCCACGAACGAGTCGGCCCCGAGCACATCCGCAGCCGATTCCCCCATCGTGTCACCTACCACGACAGCTGCTCGGGGCTGCGCCAGCTCGGCATCCACGAGGCGCCCCGGGCATTGCTTGCCCGCGTCGAAGGGCTAAGACTCGTCGAAGCCGAAGAACGCGAAGTCTGCTGCGGCTTCGGCGGCACTTTCAGCGTCAAGTATCCCGCCCTCTCCGAGCGCCTCGCTGAAAACAAGGTGCAGCGGCTGCTCGCCACCCGCGCCGAGGTCGTGCTCGGGGGCGACCTCGGCTGTCTGCTGCACCTCGCCGGGCGGCTTTCCCGCATCTGCGCCCCGGTGCGCGTCTATCACACGGTCGAAGTGCTCGCCGGCCTGGCCGACGGCCCCGGCATCGGCCAGGCCTGAACGGAGCGACCCCATGCAGATCCGCACCCGCGAGTTCGTCCCCCGCGCCACCTTCGCCCTGCACGACCCACTGCTGCAGCGCGCCCTCGCCAACGCCGCCGGCGGATTCATCGGCAAACGCGCCAAGGCCGTCGCCGAAGTGCCCGAGTTCGAGGCCCTGCGCGAAGCCGCCCGACAGCGCAAGGACGAGATCCTCGCCGAGCTCGACCTCTGGCTCGAACGCTACGAAGCGCAGGTACGCGCCGTGGGCGGCCAGGTCCACTGGGCACGCGACGCCGAAGACGCCCGCGCCATCATCCGCGCCCTGTGCGCCCGCGCCGGCGCCAAGACCGTGGCCAAGGGCAAATCCATGGTCTCGGAAGAAATCGGGCTCAACGAGGCGCTCGCCGCCGACGGGCTCGAAGTGATCGAAACCGATCTGGGCGAATACATCGTGCAGCTGGCCAAGGAACCGCCCTCGCACATCATCGCCCCGGCCGTACACAAGACCAAGGAGCAAGTCGCCGAACTCTTCGCCGAGCACCACGGCACCACCCCCGAGCCCACGGTCTCGGGCCTCGTCACCGAAGCGCGCCAGCAGCTGCGGCGCGCCTTCTTCCGTGCCGACGTGGGCATCACCGGCGCGAATTTCCTCATCGCCGAAACCGGCGCCTCGGTCATCGTCACCAACGAAGGCAATGGCGACCTCACCCAGACGCTCGCCCGCGTGCACATCGTCACCGCCGGCATCGAGAAAGTCGTCCCCGCGCTCGAAGACGCCACCCTCTTCCTGCGCCTGCTCGCGCGCAGCGCCACCGGCCAGGACAGCGAAACCTACACCACCTATTCCATGGGCCCGCGCCGCGCCGGCGATCCCGACGGTCCGCAGGAATACCACGTCGTGCTCGTCGACAACGGCCGCAGCCGCATGCTTGGCGGCCCTTGGCGCGAGATGCTGCGCTGCATCCGCTGCGGCGCCTGCATGAACCACTGCCCTGTATACGGCGCCATCGGCGGGCATGCCTACGGCTGGGTCTACCCCGGCCCCATGGGCTCGGTCCTCACCCCCCTCTTCGTGGGACTCGACACCGCCTACGACCTTCCCAACGCCTGCACCCTCAACGGCCGCTGCGGCGAAGTCTGCCCGGTCAAGATCCCCCTGCCCGATCTCATCCGCGAAGTGCGCCACGCCCAGCAGCGCGACGGCCTGCACCCCCCGGCCGAGCAGCGCGTCAAGGCCCTGTGGCGGCGCGTCGCCGAACGCCCCGCCCTCTACCACGGGCTCGAGCGCCTCGCCGTACGGCTCCTCGCCACCCTCGGCCACAAAGGACACATCCGCCGCCTGCCGGGGCTCTCCGGCTGGACGGACGCGCGCGACCTCCCCGCCCCCGCCGGGCGCACCTTCCTCGAACTCTGGCACGCCAAAGGCCACGACGAATGAGCGAATCCGACCCCCTCGACCCCGCCCTCGCCGCCCGACGCCGCGACACCGTGCTCGGCGCCATTCGCCGCAACCTCGGCCGCGACGCCGCCCCGCCCGCCCCCGAATTCCCCATGACGCCGGCGCACCCGCGCCTTGCCGTGCCCGAAGAAGACCTGGTCGAACGCTGGCGCAAGCGCTGGGAAGCCCGCGGCGGCACCAGCGCCCTCGTCCCCACGAAAGCCGCCGCGGTCGAGCACCTCGTCGCCTGGTGCCGCGAACACGGCCTTCCCGCCCCCACCCACGCCGCCCGGCCCCTGCTCGAACTCCCCTGGCCCGCCGACTGGCACCTCGACCCCGGCCCCGCCGGCATCGACACCCAGAGCGCCGTGAGCCTCGCCTTCGCCGGCATCGCCGAAGTCGGAACCCTCGCCTTCCTCTCCGGCCCCGAGAGCCCCGTCACCCACCTCTTCGTGCCCGACAACCACTTCATCCTGCTCGACGCTGCCACCATCGTGCGCCACTTCGAAGACCTGTGGCAGCGCCTGCGCCACCACCTCGCCCCCGCCGGCGGCGACTGGCGCGAGCGGCTGCCGCGCACCATCAACTTCGTCGCCGGTCCCTCCCGCACGGGCGACGTCGAACAGACGATCCAGCTCGGCGCGCATGGACCGAGACGGGTGCATGTGGTGGTGATTCATGGAGTCAACTGAAGAATTTTTTCACCAGGCTCAGATGACAAAAAAACTGCGGAATCGCCCACCGACCCGATCGGCGTACCCCTTGGAGACTTCGATGACCGACCAACCCTACACTCCGCCGCGCGTCTGGCAATGGGAACAACCCAGCGGCGGGCGCTTCGCCAGCATCAACCGCCCCGTGGCCGGGCCCACGCACGAAGCCGAGCTGCCCGTGGGCAAGCACCCCCACCAGCTCTACTCGCTCGGCACGCCCAACGGCCAAAAAGTCACCATCCTCTTCGAAGAGCTGCTCGAAGCCGGCCACGCCGATGCCGAATACGACGCCTGGCCCATCGACATCATGAAAGGCGAGCAATTCTCGACCGGGTTCGTCGCCATCAACCCCAACTCCAAGATTCCGGCCCTGCTCGACCGCAGCACCAATCCTCCGACGCGGGTGTTCGAATCCGGCGCCATCCTGGTCTATCTGGCGGAAAAATTCGGCCAATTCCTCCCCGCCTCGGGTGCTCCGCGGGCCGAGTGCCTCTCCTGGCTCTTCTGGCAAGTGGGTTCCGCCCCCTACCTGGGCGGAGGCTTCGGGCACTTCTACGCCTACGCGCCCATCAAGCTGCAATACCCCATCGACCGCTTCGCCATGGAAGTCAAGCGCCAGCTCGACGTGCTCGACCGCAACCTCGCCCAACGCCGCTTCATGATCGGCGACGAATACACCATCGCCGACATGGCCATCTGGCCCTGGTACGGCGGCCTGATCCTGGAAAACCTCTACGACGCCGCCGAGTTCCTGCAGGTCCACAGCTACAAGAACGTGGTGCGCTGGGCCAACGAACTCGCCGAGCGCCCCGCCGTCCAGCGCGGCCGCCGCGTCAACCGCATCCGCGGACCGGAATCGCTGCGCCTGCCCGAGCGGCACGGACCGGAAGATTTCCTTGCGTCCTAAGCTCTTGCGGCAAACGACGAGACAAAGGCGGCCCAACCATCAGAAGCCTGTCTGTTCAGAAGTGAGCGCTGTGCCAAGGCTGGGCCGGCCCTTGACAAGGGGCAGGAGCCCGACTTTAATAACTGTTATTAGCCATCAGGAGACACCGCAATGCCGACCAGTGTGGCACTCAGCCCCCATTTCGAAGCCTTCATCCGCCAGCTGGTGGAGTCGGGCCGTTTCAACAACGCCAGCGAAGTGGTGCGCGCCGGACTGCGCCTACTCGAAGAGTACGAAGCCGAACGAGCGGCCAAGCTGCAGGCCCTGCGCGAAGCCGTTGCGGTGGGGCTGGCCAGCGGAGCGGATATCCCGGCGGACGAGGTGTTCGATCGACTGGAGGCGAAGTATCTCGCCATGGCTGAAGCGACCGAAAGAACCTGATGCGGCTTATCTTCCTGCCGCAGGCCGAGACGGATCTCGAAGCCATCGGTGACTACATCGCCCGGGACAATCCCCGACGGGCGCTGAGCTTCGTGCGCGAATTGCGCGCGCAGTGCCGCAAGATCGCGAAGGCGCCAAAAGCCTATCGTCCCCGGCCAGAGCTCGGCCCGGGCCTGCGCTCATGCCCCTATGGCAACTACCTCGTGCTGTTTTTTGAAGAGCCTGGTCTCGTGCGGATCGTGCGGGTGCTGCACGGGGCCATGGACGTCGACGCGCAGTTCGCCGAAAAAAATTTCAACGGAAACGCGACGCCTGCCGGGTTTCCCCCCTCCACGAAATGAGCGCCCATGCCAACATTGAACTGGATCGGCAAAGAAGCCGTCGTCAAACACCACCGGGAAGTTCCTTTTCGCCTGCTCGAGCCGGTCGCCGATCTCTCCTGCGGCCCGGCCGATTCGGGCAACCTGATCGTGCAGGGCGACAACCTGCACGCCTTGAAGGCGCTGCTGCCGCGCTACGCCGGCCAGGTGAAATGCATCTACATCGACCCGCCCTACAACACCGGCAACGAGGGCTGGGTGTACAACGACAACGTCAACAGCCCGGAGATTCGCAAGTGGCTGGGCGAGGTGGTCGGCAAGGAAGGCGAGACCCTCGACCGCCACGACCGCTGGCTGTGCATGATGTACCCGCGCCTCGTGCTCTTGAGGCAGTTCCTGCGCGAGGATGGGGCGATTTTCGTGTCGATCGACGACAACGAGGTGGCGACGCTGCGGTTGTTGATGGATGAGGTGTTCGGGAAAAGAAACTTCATCGAAACAATAATTTGGGAAAAAAACTATGCCCCCAAAGCCTCATCTCGTCATTTTTCAGAATCACATGACTACATAGTCGTATATGCTATGAATTCAGATCGTTGGACTCGAAACCTGATTCCTCGCTCTGAAAAACAGAATAAAATGTACAAAAATCCTGATAATGATCCTCGTGGTCCATGGCGCCCAAATAATCTTGCTGCTCGAAATTTTTATAGCAAAGGAACATATTCCATTACTTGTCCATCAGGAAGAGTCATTTCTGGCCCTCCAAAAGGATCGTACTGGCGTATTTCTGAAGAAAAGTTCAAAGAATTAGATGCCGATGGGCGAATTTGGTGGGGGATAGATGGGAACAATATACCAGCGCCTAAAATTTTTCTTTCAGAGGTCACTCAAGGCGTTGTTCCCATGAGTATTTGGTATTACAAAGACGTAGGCCACACACAGGAAGCCAAGAAAGAATTGCTCGAACTGGTCGATTTCGCCTCCAGCGACGACGTGTTCATTACCCCCAAACCCACCCGCCTAATTCAGCGCATCCTGCAAATCGCCACCGACAAGGGTTCACTCGTCCTCGACAGTTTCGCCGGCTCCGGCACCACCGCCCACGCGGTCCTGAAACAAAACGCCGAGGACGGCGGCAAGCGCCGTTTCATCCTTGTCGAGATGGACCCGGGCATCGCGCAAAACGTCACCGCCGAGCGCGTGCGCCGGGTGGCGCAGGGCTACACCAATGCCAAGGGGCAGGCGGTGGCAGGGTTGGGCGGCGGATTCCAGTTCTGCCGCCTCTGCCCCGAGCCCTTGTTCGACGCCGACGGCCAAATCCGCGGCGACGTGACCTTTGCCCAGCTCGCCGAATTCGTCTGGTTCGTGGAAACCGGCACGGGCTTTAGCGGCACAGCCGACTCGCCGCTCCTGGGCATCTTTGAGGGCCGGGCCATTTATCTCCTCTACAACGGCATTCTCAAGGACAAATCGGCGGACGGCGGCAACGTGCTCACCAGCGCCGTGTTCGAGGCGCTGCCGCCCTTCGCCGGCCCAAAAGTGATCTACGCCGCCGCCTGCCGCCTGGGCAGCGCCCGCCTCGCGCGCGAGGGCATCATCTTCAAGCAAACGCCCTACGCGCTGGAGATGTGAGCCATGCAGGCGCGCAAGGTCATCATCATTGCCGGGCCAAACGGCGCGGGCAAAACCACGTTTGCGCGCGAATTTTTGCCCAACGAGGCCGGTTGCCCGGTGTTTGTGAACGCCGACCTGATCGCCGCGGGGCTAGCACCATTTGCGCCGGAGAAGGCGGCCGTACAGGCTGGTCGCCTGATGTTGCAAGAACTCTCGCGGCACTTCGCGGCCCGCGAGAATTTCGCGTTCGAGACCACGCTAGCCGGGCGTGGCTATGTACACCACATCCGTGCCTGGCAGGCAGCCGGCTACCGGGTCAAGCTGATTTTTCTGCAACTCGACAGCCCCGAGGAAGCCATTGCCCGTGTCGCGCAGCGCGTCCGTCAGGGCGGACACGCCATTCCTGAAGCGACGATCCGCCGCCGCTTTGCGGCCGGCCTGGAAAATTTCCAACGCCTGTATGCCCCGCTGGTGGACGCTTGGGCGCTGTATGACAACGCCGGCGCCACGCCGGTATTGCTGGACTGGAGCGAGAAGCCATGAATCCACGACCGATCGAAACCGCGCAGGATGAGGACTTGCGCCTATCACGTCAGGCCATGCAACGCGCTGCCGCGCGTGCCTGGGAAATCGCGGCCCGCACCGGTACGGCCATCATCATCCGCCGTGCTGGCGTGATCGAGGCGGTACGGCCGGCGGAGCTCGATCCGCTGCAGCGCCAGCAGGCACCGCACGCGCCCGACGCAGGAAAGCCATGACCCCCTTCACCCCCAAAACCTACCAGCAGCAGGTGCTGGACAGCGTGGAGGCCTATTTCAAGGCTTGCCACGAACTCCCCTCGCCCGCGCTTGCCTTCACCGCCACGACCGAACGCCTGTGGGGCCGCGGCAATCCGTACCACCCGCTCACGGGCTTTCCGGCCGACATGCCGTACTTCTGCCTGCGCGTGCCGACCGGAGGCGGCAAGACCTGGCTCGCAGCGAAAAGCGTGGCGCTGGTGAACACGCACCTGCTGCGTTGCGAGTACAGCGTAATTTTGTGGCTGGTGCCCAGCAAGTCGATCCGCGAGCAGACGATCAAGGCGCTGAAGGATCGCAGCCACCCCTATCACGCCGCGCTGCGCGAGGCAGGGCCGGTGACGGTGCTCGATCTGGAAGAAGCCAAGAGCGTGACGCGCGCCACGCTGGACACGTCCACCACCGTGATCGTCGCCACGCGCCAGGCGTTTCAGGTGGAGGATGAGGAATGCCGCAAGGTGTATCAGTCGAGCGGCGCGCTGATGCACCACTTCGACAACCTCTCGCCCCACCAGCGCGATGCCTTGCTGACCGAAGGCGAGGGCAGCGAGCGCACCGTGCCCTATTCGCTCGCCAACGTGCTGCGCCTGCGCCGGCCCTTCGTGATCGTGGACGAAGCGCACAACAGCCGCACGGAGCTCGCCTTCGACATGCTGGCGCGCTTTCGCCCGAGCGGCGTGCTGGAGCTCACCGCCACGCCCGATCTCACGCGCACGCCGAGCAACGTGTTGCACAGCGTCTCGGCGGCGGAATTGAAAGCGGAGGAAATGATCAAGTTGCCGGTGTTGCTCGAAACCGAGCCGAACTGGCAGCAGTGCCTCGCCGATGCGCTCACCCGGCGCGAGACGCTGCACCGGCTGGCGGAGGAAGCCCGCCGCGCTGGCGCGCCCTACCTGCGCCCGGTGGTGCTGATTCAGGCCGAAGCTCGCCGCGCCGGGGTGGAAACGCTCGATGTGGCGCGCGTAAAAAACGAGCTGATCACCAACCACGGCATTCCGTCCGAGGAGATCGTCGTGGCCACGGGTGAGGAAAAGGGGTTGGAAAGCATCGACGCCTCGTACCCCAAAGGGATTGCCGACCCCGCCTGTCCGGTGAAATTCGTCATCACCCAGAAGGCGCTCGCCGAGGGTTGGGATTGCCCGTTTGCCTACATTCTGGTGAGCATGGCCGAGCTGAAATCGGCCACGGCGGTGGAACAGCTGCTGGGGCGCATCCTGCGCCAGCCGAACGCGCGCCACTTTGCCGACCAGCGCCTCAATCAATCCTACGCATTCGTGGTGTCGCGCAACTTTGCCGAAACAGCGGCCGCGCTGCGCGACCGGCTGGTGGCCGGGGCCGGCTTCGAGCGGCGCGAGGTGGCCGAATTCGTGGCTGCGGCTTTGCCGGAGCAGGCGCGTCTCGACCTGGAAGCTCACGCCGGGCGTGTGGTGGTGCGGCCGGTGGCGGTGACGCTGCCGGAAAAGCCCGACCTCAAAAGCGTGCCGAAACCGGTGCGCGACAAACTGAGCTGGGACAGTGCGCTCAACACCCTGACCCTGCACGCGCCGCTCTCGGAAGATGAAACCGAAGCGCTCAAGGCATCGGTCACTTCCGCAACGGCAGCCGCGGCCATTGAGGAAGCTGCCGAAAAGAGCCGCACGACGGCGATCGAGTTTTTTCAGACACCGGCCGAACAGGGTGAGCGCTTTCGCGTGCCGCAGCTGGCCTTGCGCGTGCAGGGCAAGTTGCAGCTCTTCGACGATCCGGAAGTGCTCGAATATCCGTGGAACCTCTCGCTCTACGACGCCGAACCGACGGCCGGCGAACTCGCAGCCTTGGGTGCGGCGCTCAAGGTGGCCGAGGGCGGCGAAATCGACGTCGACGCGGGTGGTCACGTGGTGTCGCGTTTCCTGCCCGAATTGCAGCGCGACTTGGGTCTCGTGTATCCACCCGAACACTGGGACGAAGTACGCCTCGCCACCTGGTTGTGCCGCAACCTGCCCGAACCGTCGCTGACCCATGAGAACAAGCAGGCGTTCGTCGCCGCGTGGCTCACGGCCTTGCTGCGCCGGGACGGCTTCACGCTGGCGCGCGTCAACCTGCAGAAGTTCCTGATCCGCAATCTGATCGAAGCGCGTATTCGGGAACTGCGCAAACAGGCTGTCGGCAAGGCGTACCAGCAGACCTTATTCGGTGACGATGCGGCCTCGCGCGTGGCAGTGAGCGACCAATACGTCTTCGAGTTTCACGCCCTGGCTTATGCGCCCAGTCGCGACTACGACGGACGATTCGGGCATTTCGACTTCCGCAAGCACTTCTACGGCCGCATCGGCGACTTCGACAGCAAAGAGGAGTTCGAATGTGCCTGCCAATTGGACATATGGGCACAGCAGGGCCGCATCAAGTTCTGGGTGCGCAATCTCGTGCGCCGCGAAGGCTGCTCCTTCTTCCTGCAGAAAGCCGACGGCCGCTTCTACCCGGATTTCCTGTGCCAGTTACCAGATGTGGCAGGTCAGCCCGGGCCGATTCTCGCGGTTGAATACAAGGGTGCGGATCGTTGGAACGGGGCCGAGAATGACCGCCTGATCGGCGGCCTGTGGGCGAATCTTTCTGAAGGGCGCTGCCGATTCGTGATGGTCACGGATAGGCGATGGGATTGGATTGAGGCGCAGCTGAACCGTTTGCCGGTTCCGCAGCGCTGAGTCCGTGACGTCACCATGGACCACGCCACCCTCTCCCTCCTGCGCGAGCGCCATCCCGCCTGGCGGCTGCTGGCTTCGCCGTACGCGCCGCTCGTGGCGAGTTTTCTGCACCGGGTGTTCGTAGCACCTAACGTGCGGGTAATGCCGGAGGTCGACCTCGTCGAAGCGCTGGAGGATGATCTCTATGCGCTGCGCGAACAGCTCGGGCCTGACGCCTACCCCAAGAGCGCCCTGGACTACCTCAACGACTGGGCTGCACCCGACAAGGGGTGGCTGCGCAAGTTCTACAAGCCCGGCACGGACGAGGCGCAGTTCGACCTGACGCCGGCCGCCGAGAAAGCGATCGCATGGCTGCAGACGCTCACCGAGCGGCCGTTCGTCGGCACCGAATCGCGCTTGCTGACGCTCTTCGCGTTGCTGGAGCAGATCAGCGCCGGAACCGAAGCCGACCCGGCCAAGCGCGTGAAGGAACTGCGCAAAAAGCGCGATGCGCTCGACGCCGAGATCGCCCGCGTGCTGGCAGGCGAGGTACCGCTCTTGGACGACACGGCGGTCAAGGATCGCTTCTTGCAGTTCCAGCATCTGGCACGCGAGCTGCTCGCCGATTTTCGCGAAGTGGAGCACAACTTCCGCCAGCTCGACCGCAAGGTGCGCGAGAAGATCGCGCTGTGGGAAGGCGCCAAGGGCGAGCTGCTCGACGAGATCATGGGCGAGCGCGACGCCATCGGCAACTCCGACCAGGGGCGCAGCTTTCGCGCGTTCTGGGACTTCCTCATGTCCAGCCGGCGGCAGGAGGAGCTTTCCGAACGGCTCGATCGGGTGCTGGCACTGCCCGCGGTCGCGCAGCTTGCACCGGATCCGCGCACGCGCCGAGTGCACTACGACTGGATGGAGGCCGGCGAACACACCCAGCGCACCGTGGCGATGCTCTCGCAGCAGCTGCGCCGTTTTCTGGACGACCGAGCATTCCTTGAGCACCGCCGCATCCTCGACCTGCTGCACGGCATCGAGAGCAAGGCGCTGGCACTGCGCAAGGCCATGCCCGCCGGCACGGTCATGCACATCGACGCCATGGGCGCGGACGTAGAACTACCGTTCGAGCGTCCCCTGTATACGCCGAGCGAGAAGCAACGTCTGGCCGATCTGGCACTCGTCGCCGGCAAGGATGATATCGATACCGCGCGTCTGTTCGACCAGATCGTGGTAGACAAAGCACGCCTGCGGTCAGCCGTGCAGCGAGCGCTGCGCTGCCAACCGCAGATCACACTGCGCGAGTTGCTGGAGGCCGAGCCCTTGCGCCAGGGTCTGGCCGAGCTGGTGGCTTATCTGGAGCTAGCCCACGCCGCTGATGCCGGTGATGCGCCGAACGGCTGGCGGGTCGTGGTGGATGATGCTCACCCCGAGACGATTCGTTGGCAGGGCAGCGATGCCGCGGGCGAGACCGTGATGCGCACGGCACACCTGCCGCGGGTGATTTTCACGCGCTGAAATCCGCTGGGGGAAAAATGGATATGATGAGCGATGCCCTGAACGACGACAGCACGATGGACGTGCCGTCCAGCGCACCGCCGGCCGTGCCCGAGCTGTCGCGGCTAATGGTGCACCTCCTCAAGGGCGTCCTTTACCGCGACGACGACGAGCGGCTGTGGGAGAGCCTCTTGCGCCTGCAGGCGCGCGTCAGGGAACAGGCCGCCGTGCTGCTGCTCGAGCTGGTGCTGGACGAAGCCGAGGGCTTCGCGTTCCTCAAAAGCCGCCCAGACCCGGACGAAGCCGACGGCGCACCGCGCCTGCCTCGGCTCATTGCGCGCCGGCCTCTGTCCTACCCGGTAAGCCTGATGCTGGCGCTGCTCAGAAAGCGCCTGGCCGAGTTCGACGCTGGTGGCGGCGACACGCGGCTGGTGCTCTCGCGCGACGAGATTGCCGAGCTGATGCGAGTGTTCCTGCCCGATGGCACCAACGAGGCCCGGCTGATCGACCAGGTGGACGCGACTCTCGCCAAGGTGGTCGATCTGGGCTTTCTGCGCCGACTCAAGCCTGCTGCCGGCAGTGTGCAGGACCGGGGGCACTACGAGGTGCGGCGCATCCTGAAAGCCTTCGTGGATGCGCAATGGCTGGCCGAGTTCGACGCGCGCATGGAGGGTTACCGCACGGCGCTGTCGTCCGGTGCCGCCAAGGAGGCAGGCGATGCTTGAAGTGTCAACGCTCGACCTCGACTTCGTGGGCGACGACAGCCGCGTGGGTTTTCGGCTGCAGCGGCTGGAGGTGCTGAACTGGGGCACCTTCGACAAGCGGGTGTGGCGCCTGGAGCTCGACGGGCGCAACGGCCTGCTCACCGGCGACATCGGCTCGGGCAAGTCCACGCTGGTCGATGCCATCACCACCTTGCTGGTGCCGGCGCAGCGCGTGGCCTACAACAAGGCGGCCGGGGCGGACGCACGCGAGCGCTCGCTGCGCTCCTACGTGCTGGGCCACTACAAGAGCGAGCGCAACGAGGTCACCGGCACTGCCCGCCCTGTGGCGCTGCGCGATGCGTCGAGCTACTCGGTCATCCTCGGCATGTTCCGCAACGAGGGCTACGACCAGGCAGTGACGCTCGCGCAGGTGTTCTGGCTGAAGGATCCGCAGGGCCAGCCTGCGCGCCTGTTCGTAGCCGCGGAGCGCGAACTTACCCTCGCCGACGACTTCAGCGGCTTTGGCAGTGACATCACGGCGCTGCGCAAGAAGCTGCGCGGTGCGGGCTGCGAACTGTTCGACAGCTTTCCGCCCTACGGCGCCTGGTTCCGCCGTCGATTCGGCATCGAGCACGAGCAGGCGCTGGAGCTCTTCCACCAGACCGTCTCGATGAAGTCGGTGGGCAACCTCACCGACTTCGTACGCAGCCACATGCTGGAGCCCTTCGATGTGGGCAGCCGCATCGAGGCGTTGATCCGCCACTTCGATGACCTGGACCGGGCGCATCAGGCGGTGCTCAAGGCCAAGCGGCAGGTGGATTTGCTCACACCCCTGGCCGAGGACGGCAAGCGTCACCAGCGGCTTTCGGCCGAGATCCAGGGCTGGCGGGAGGCGCGCGACCAGCTTCGGCCGTACTTCGCCCGGCAGAAGGGCGAGCTGCTGGAACGCCGCCTCGGTCTGCTGGCGCAGGATGCAGCCCGGCTCGACGCGCAGATCGAGCGCCTGGACATTCAGCGCGAAACCGAGCGCATCGAGCTTGGCCGCCTGGAGCGGGCCCTGCGCGACAACGGCGGCGACCGCCTGGAGGAGCTGGCGGCGGAGATGCGCCGTCTGGAGCAGGAAAAGATCCAGCGCCAGCAGAAATCGGATCGCTTTCAGACGCTGCTGGCGCGCATCGACGAGGCAGCGCCGGCCGATGAAGCCGGCTTTCTCGCCCAGCAGCAGAACATCGCCCAGCGCGCCGAAGGCTTGCGCGAGCGCATTGCCGACCTGGACAACCGCGAGCGCGAGGAGGACTTTGCTTTCCGCAAGGGTCGTGAAGAGCACGCCGTCTTGTCCGATGAGATCGACAGTCTGCAGCGGCGCAAGAGCAACATCAGCGCCGCCCAGATTCGCATCCGCGATGCGCTGTGCGCGACGCTGGGCATCACCGAAGACGAACTGCCTTTCGCGGGCGAGCTCATCCAGGTGCGCGAGGACGAACGCGACTGGGAAGGTGCCGCCGAACGGCTGCTCCATGGCTTCGGCCTTTCGCTCTTGGTGCCGGAGGCGCACTACAAGGCCGTTGTGGACTGGGTGGACCGCCAGCATCTGGGTGCCCGGCTGGTGTACTTCCATGTGCGTCCGCGAAAGGCGGCGCCGGGCGTGGCGCTGCATCCGCAGTCACTGGTGAAGAAGCTCGCCATCAAGCCGGATTCGCCGCACTCCGAGTGGCTGGGACAGGAACTGCGCCAGCGCTTCGACGTGGCCTGCTGCGACACCGGCGAGCAGTTTCGCCGCGAGGCACGCGCCATCACGCGTGCAGGACAAATCAAGGACCCGAGCGGGCGCCACGAGAAGGACGACCGCAGCGCCATCTCCGATCGCAGCCGCTACGTGCTCGGCTGGAGCAATGCCGACAAGCTGCGCGCCTTGCACGACCGGCGGCAGCGTCTGGAGGAGAAGCTCGCCATGCTCGGGCAGCGCATCGGCGAAATCCAAGCGGCGCGCAACGAACTGCGGGGCCGGCTGGATGCCCTCAGCAAACTGGAAGAATTCACGCGCTTTGCCGACATCGACTGGATGAGCCTGGTTCGGAGAATCGGCGATCTCACCGAGGAACGGGCGAGGCTGGAAGCCGCCTCCGACGCGCTGCAAGAATTGGCGCGCCAGCTCGAGGCGGTGCAAGGGCGGCTTACGGAGGTAGAGCGCCAGCGCGACGCGGCCCGCGACAAGCGCTCGGCGGTCGCCACCAGGAAAGAGGCGGCGCAAACACTGTGTGATCAGGCCCGCACCATTTGGGCTGACGCACCGCTGACCGAAACGCAGATCGCGCGTCTGGACGCCTGGCGTGCGCAGGCGCTGGGCGAGCATCAACTCACGGTCGAATCATGCGACAACCGCGAGCAGGAGCTGCGCGACTGGCTGCAGGCTCGCATCGACATGGAGGACAAGCGCCTGGCGCGCCTTACCGAGCGCATCGTCAATGCCATGCGCGGTTTCAAGGAGGAGTTCAAGGCCGAGACGGCCGAAATGGACGTTGCACTCGCGGCATTGCCGGAGTATGAACGCCTGCTCGCCAGCTTGCAGAGCGACGACCTGCCGCGCTTCGAGGCGCGCTTCAAGGAGCTCTTGAACGTCAACACCATCAACGAGATCGCCAACTTCAACGCCCAGCTCGCCCGCGAACGAGAGACGATCAAGGAGCGGGTGGACTTCATCAACCAGTCGCTCGCCGCCATCGACTACAACCCCGGCCGCTTCATCAAGCTCATCGCGCAGCCCAGTCCGGACGCCGAAGTGCGCGACTTTCAGCAGGACTTGCGCGCGGCCACCTCCGGCGCGCTCACCGGCTCGGCCGACGAGCAGTATTCGGAGGCCAAATTCCTGCAGGTCAAGGCCATCATCGACCGCTTCCGGGGCCGCGAGGGCCTGACCGACGCCGACCGGCGCTGGACCGCCAAGGTCACCGACGTGCGCAACTGGTTTTTGTTTTCGGCCAGCGAGCGCTGGCGCGCCGACGGTGCCGAGTACGAGCACTACACCGACTCGGGCGGAAAATCGGGCGGACAGAAAGAAAAGCTCGCCTACACCGTGCTCGCGGCAAGCCTGGCCTACCAGTTCGGGTTGGAATGGGGGGCGGTGCGTTCGCGCAGTTTCCGCTTCGTGGTGATCGACGAGGCCTTCGGGCGCGGCTCGGACGAATCTGCGCAGTACGGGCTGCGCCTCTTCCAGCAGCTCAACCTGCAACTGCTGATCGTCACACCGCTGCAGAAAATCCACATCATCGAGCCCTTCGTGGCCAGCGTCGGCTTCGTGCACAACGAGGGCGGGCGCGACTCACGGCTGCGTTGCCTGACGATCGAAGAGTACCGGGCGCAGAAGGCCGATAAAGGCAGCGCAGAAAGAAGTAAAAAATCCGAAACATGACGTAAAAGAGCGGAAATGCATATACCATGCCAACCGAATCAAGCCCACACGGAGGTGGCCTATGAAGAAAACCCAGAAATACGCTGTCAACCAATACATGATCGAAAGCCTGCTCGCCAATGTGCGTGAGGGCGAGATCGCCATCCCGGAAATCCAGCGGCCTTTCGTCTGGGATGCCTCCCAAGTGCGTGACCTCATGGATTCGCTCTATCAGGGATTCCCGGTGGGTTATCTGATCGCCTGGCGCAATCCGGACGTGAAACTCAAAGATGGCAGCACGGCTGCGGGCAGGATGATCCTGATCGACGGCCAGCAGCGCGTCACGGCGCTCACGGCCGCAATGCTCGGGCAGGCGGTCATCAACAAAGATTATCGAAAGGTACGCATCTCGATTGCCTTCCACCCCATCGAGGAGCGCTTCGAGGTTAGCAACGCCGCCATCGCCAGAAACACGGCGTGGATCGTTGACATTGCGCCCATGGTATGCGGCGAAATCAAGCTGACCAAAGCGGTTCGCAGTTATCTCAAGGCCAACCCGCAGGCCGACGAGGACAAGGTGGAGGAGGCGCTCGCCAACCTCACCGACATCGCCAAGAAGCAGATCGGCCTCATCGAGTTATCCCACGACCTGGACATCGAGACCGTTACGGAAATCTTCATCCGCATCAATTCAAAAGGCGCGGTGCTGTCCCAAGCGGACTTCGCCATGTCCAAAATCGCCGCCGACACGCGCTATGGCGGCCAGATGCTCAGAAAGTGCATCGACTACTTCTGTCATTTAGCGGTAGCGCCCGACTTTTACGACCACATCAAGAACAACGATGCCGAATTCTCGGCGTCGTCTTACTTACAGAAAATGGCTTGGCTGCGCCACGAGAACGATGATCTCTACGACCCCAACTACAATGATCTGCTGAGGGTGGCATTCACCAGCCAGTTTGGGCGCGGCAAGCTCGCTGATCTGGTCAGCCTGCTCTCGGGCCGCAATTTCGAAACCAAAAACTACGAAGAGACCATCGCCGAAGCGTCTTTCGCCAAGCTAAACGAGGGGGTGCTCAACTTCATCAATGAGTCCCACTTCAAGCGCTTCGTGATGATCATCAAGTCGGCGGGCTTCATCACCCGCGAGATGATTCGCACCCGAGGCGCCCTGAACTTTGCCTACATCGTTTACCTGCGGCTGCGCGCACAGGGCATCCATGACGGAAAGATAGAATCCTTCGTGCGACGCTGGTTCGTCATGTCGATACTGACAAACCGCTACACTGGTTCCTCCGAGACACAGTTCGACCAAGACATTCGTCGGATCGCGGCGGGCGATTTCGGCGACATCCTAGCCAAGGTGGAACAAGCCGACCTGTCGCCGGCATTTTGGGATGTGGGTCTAGTGCAGCAGCTGGAAACTTCCGGCACCAGCAGCCCCTATTTCTGGGTGTTCATTGCTGCGCAGGTTCGTGCGAACGACACCGGCTTATTATCCAAGGACATCACGGTACGCGAACTGGTCAGCCACATGGGCGACATCCATCACATCTTCCCGCGCGATTTACTGAAAAAAGCCGGGCTAGGCCCAAGCCAGTACAATCAGATCGCCAACTTCGCTTACACCCAGCAAGAGATCAATATCAAAATCGGCAACAAGCCGCCGCGTGACTATTTCGCTGAAATACTGCAGCAGTGTCGGGGCGGTGCACTCAAATACGGCGCGATCGACGACGAGGCAACACTCAAAGCCAATCTTGCGACCAATTGCGTGCCGGAATCCATCATGGACATGGATGTCGCTCAGTATGAGGAATTTCTCAAGCAGCGTCGACAGTCGATGGCAGCGAAAATCCGGGCTTACTACGAAAGACTCTGAATTTTCAATAAATTGGCAAGGATTTGGAACAATACCCGCGCTATCCCATGAGCTGGACCACGCCGGCAGACCTACGCGCCCAGGTGCAACGCCTGTGGGAACGGGGCGAGTTGCTGCGTGCGACGGTCACGGACGCCATGGCGTGGCCCTTGCGTCTGAGTTTGAAGACGCCCAGCGCTTCGGACCTCTCCGATCGCTTCGATGCCGTGCGCGACTGGGTGCGCGCCATTGCCGAGATCCCGCAGGTTCGAATCGAATGGCGCGAGTGGAACCACCGTGTGCAAGGAATGCAGCGTCTCCCTGCCGCCGTCTGGCTCGATACCGTGCAGAATGCTTTGGCCTTGATTGGCAAGGCGCGTCAGGCGCAGCGGTTCGAGGCGCTCTGGCAGCAGACGGCTGCCGCGCAGCCCATGCTTATGGCATGGCTGTCCCGGCGGCCGATCCAGGCACTGGAGCTCGCCGACCGTTGGGAACGCCTGCTGGCGGTGGTGGCCTGGCTGCAGGCCCATCCGCGCCCGGGCGTGTATTTGCGCCAGGTGGACGCACCTAGGGTGGACAGCAAGTTCATCGAGACCCACCGCGGCGTGCTCGCCGAGTTGTTGGACCTGGCCCTGCCACCCGAGGCCATCGACGCCGCCGCGACCGGCACCGCCCGGTTCGCCCGTCGATTCGGCTTCCTCGACAAGCCGGTGCGAATCCGGTTTCGTCTGCTCGACCCGGCGCTGCCCAGCCTGCCAGGCTGTCAGGACGTGCCGCAGCAGCTACCCGACCTCACGCTCGACGCCGCTAGTTTTTCGGCGCTTCACCTGCCCGTCGCTCGCGTCTTCATCACCGAGAACGAGACCAACTTCCTGGCCTTTCCGCCGGTGACCGGAGCCATCGTGATCTTCGGCGCCGGCTACGGCTGGGACGCACTGGCGCGCACCGATTGGCTGCACCGATGCCAGTTGTTCTATTGGGGCGACCTCGACACCCACGGCTTCGCCATCCTCGACCAGTTGCGCGCCCACTTCCCGAGCGCGGCGTCCTTCCTCATGGACCGACAGACGCTGCTCGCCCACCGTATGCACTGGGGCGAGGAAGCCGACCCGGCACGCCACGACTTGCCGCGTCTCACGCCCGACGAGGCGGCCGTGTATGACGACCTCCGCTTCGATCGCCACCAGCCCCGGTTGCGGCTGGAACAGGAACGCGTGGGCTTTGGCTGGCTGTGCGATCGACTGGCGCGCATTCCCTTGACCGCCCTTCCCCCGGAACCTCGTCTGCCCAGGCAGAAATAAAAATGCCATTTATTCCATTAGTTTTTTGACCAAAATTGCAGTAAGGCCTGATTTTCTCGAAACGCATCGCTCCATGGTTCGCCCATCTCTTTTGCCAAATCCCCCTCCCTTGCCTACACTGATCCCACCCAGTTCCTTCGCCATATTCTTTCCCAAGAGGAGTCTTCCGCCATGTCCGCTCTGTTTTCACCGTTCACGCTCAAGGAAGTGCGGCTGCGCAACCGCATCGCCGTCTCGCCGATGTGCCAGTACAGCGCCGAGGAGGGCGTGGCCAACGATTGGCACACGGTGCATTATGCGAGCCTCGCCCGGGGCGGGGCCGGTTTGGTGGTGGTCGAGGCGACGGCCGTCTCGCCCGAGGGGCGCATCACGCCCCATTGCCTGGGGCTGTGGAACGACGCCCAGGCCGAAGCGCTCGCGCAGGTGGCCGCCGGCATCAAGAAAGCCGGCGCGGTGTCTGGCATCCAGATCGGCCACGCCGGCCGCAAGGCGAGCGCCAATCGCCCCTGGGAGGGGGACGACCATCTTCCGGAGGACGATCCCCGCGCCTGGACGCCGATCTCGCCTTCGGCCATTCCCTTCGGCGCGAACCTGCCGCGCGTGCCCCGCGAGATGACGCTGGAAGACATCACCCGGGTACAGGGCGACTTCGTGGCAGCGGCCCGGCGTGCGCTGGAAGCCGGGTTCGAATGGCTGGAGCTGCACTTCGCCCACGGGTATCTGGCGCAGAGTTTCTTTTCGGTGCATGCCAACCGGCGCACCGATGCCTACGGTGGAGACGCGGAGCGGCGCGGCCGTTTTCTGCGCGAGACGCTGGCGGCGGTGCGCGAGGTCTGGCCCGAGCGGCTGCCGCTCACGGCGCGTTTCGGCGTGATCGAGTTCGACGGCCGCGACGAGGAAACGCTCGCCGAATCCATCGAACTGGCGCGTGCCTTCCGTCGGCTCGGGCTCGACCTGCTCGACGTGAGCATCGGCTTTTCGACGCCGACGGCGAAGATTCCCTGGGCGCCGGCCTTCATGGTGCCGATCGCGGCGCGGGTGCGCGAGGCCACGGGCCTACCGGTGGCTTCTTCCTGGGGCATCGACGTGCCGGCCACGGCCAACGAGGCGGAGGCGAGCCAACGGCTCGACCTCGTCATGGTGGCGCGCGCCCATCTCGCCAATCCGCACTGGCCCTACAAGGCGGCGCTGGAACTGGGCGAGGAGCGGCCGTCCTGGGTCCTGCCGGCGCCCTACGCCCATTGGCTGGAGCGCTACGGCAGGACGTGAGATCGACCCTCACTCCACCGTCACGCTCTTGGCGAGATTGCGCGGCTTGTCCACGTCGGTCCCTTTGACGAGCGCCACGTGGTAGGCCAGAAGCTGCAGCGGCACCACGTGGAGGATGGGGGCGAGCATGGCGTCGTGCGAGGGCACGACGATGGCGTGTACGCCCTCTTCTCCGCCCACGCCGCTGCCATCTTCGGCAAAGACGAAGAGTTCGGCGCCGCGGGCGCGCACTTCCTGCAGGTTGGACTTGAGCTTCTCCAGCAGGTCGTCGCGCGGAGCCACCGCCACCACGGGCATCTCGCGGTCTACGAGCGCGAGCGGCCCGTGCTTGAGCTCGCCGGCCGGGTAGCCCTCGGCATGGATGTAGCTGATCTCCTTGAGCTTGAGGGCGCCTTCGAGGGCGATGGGCCAGTGCGTGCCGCGCCCGAGAAAGAGCGCGTGTTGGCGGTCGGCGAAGCGCTGCGCCCATTGCTCGATCTGGGGTTCGAGTTGCAGCACGCGCCCGAGCGCCGCCGGCAGGCGCCGCAGCGCATCCAACCGGTTCGCTTCCACCGCATCGGGCAGCCGTCCGCGTTGCTTGGCGAGGGTGAGCGCAAGGAGCGCGAGCGCCGTGAGCTGGGTGGTGAATGCCTTGGTCGAGGCCACGCCGATCTCGGGGCCGGCGCGGGTGAGAAAGGCGAGCCTGGCCGTGCGCACGATGGCCGATTCGGGGACGTTGCAGATCGCCAGCGTCTGCGTCATTCCCTGGCCTTGGGCGTGGCGCAGGGCGGCGAGCGTGTCGGCGGTCTCGCCGGATTGGGAGATCGCCACCACTAGCGTCTTCGCATCCGGCACCGAGACGCGGTAGCGGTATTCGCTGGCGATCTCCACCGTGGTGGGCAGGCCCGCATATTCTTCCAGCCAGTAGCGCCCGACCATGCCGGCGTGGAAACTCGTGCCGCAGCCGAGGATCAGCACCCGGTCGATGGCGGCGAACGTCTCCTCGGCGTCGGGGCCGAAGAGCGCCGGGGTGAGGTGCGCGCCACCAGCCACGGATTCGAGCGTGTCCCAGATCGCCTCGGGCTGCTCGAAGATCTCTTTTTGCATGTAGTGCCGGTAGCCTGCGAGCTGCACCGCGTCGGCCGTGACGTGGGTGAGCCGCACCGGCCGCTCCACCGTTTCGCCCGATTCGTCGACGATCTGCACCCCCTCGAGCGTGAGCCGGGCGCAGTCGCCCTCTTCCAGATAGACCACGCGGCGCGTCTGCGCCACCAGCGCCGAAACGTCGGAGGCGGCATAGACACCGTCCTCGGCCAGCCCCAGCACCAGCGGGGCGCCGCGTCGCGCTACGACCACCTCGCCCGGCGCAGTGGCGTCGATCACCGCGATAGCAAACGCTCCTTCGAGTTCGCGCATCGCTGCCTGAACGGCGGGAAAGAGCGGGGCACCAGCCCGACGCTTGCTCGCCACGAGGTGCGCGATCACCTCGGTATCGGTCTCGGAGGTGAAAACGTAGCCTTCGGCCTCGAGCCGCGCGCGCAGGGCGGCGAAATTCTCGATGATGCCGTTGTGCACCACCGCCACCGTTCCCGAGACGTGCGGATGCGCATTGCGCTCGGACGGCGCCCCGTGCGTGGCCCAGCGCGTATGGGCGATGCCCACTAGCCCGTCCAACCCTTCCTCGGCCACCAAGTGCCGCAGCTGCGCCACCCGCCCCTGCACCCGGGCACGGGCGATGCGCCCTTCTCCATCGATTACCGCCAGACCCGCCGAGTCGTAGCCGCGATATTCCAGGTGCGCCAAGCCCTCGAGCAGTACATCCACCACCGAAGCGCGGCCGATGGCCGCGACGATTCCACACATCGTGCTACTCCTTTTTCTTGGTCGGCCGTTGCCAGCCGGAAAGGGTACGCTGCGGCGCCCGGGAGACGGTGAGCGCCTCGGGCGGCGCATCGCGCGTGAGCGTCGTGCCCGCGCCGAGCGTCGCCCCGCGCCCCACCCGCACGGGAGCGACGAGCTGGGTGTCGCTGCCGATGAAGGCCTCGTCTTCGATCACCGTGCGGTGCTTGTTCGCCCCGTCGTAGTTGCAGGTGATGGTGCCCGCGCCGATATTGACGCGCGCGCCGATTTCGGCGTCCCCCAGATAGGCGAGGTGGTTCGCCTTCGTCTCCGGTCCGAGGGAGGAATTCTTCACTTCGACGAAGTTGCCTATATGCACGCCGTGCGCCAGCCTCGTGCCGGGACGCAGACGGGCGTAGGGGCCGACCACCGCCTGCGGCCCGATTTCGGCGCCTTCAAGATGGGAGAAGGCCCGGATCTCGGCCCCCTCGAGCACCGTGCAGTCGGAAAGCACGCAGTACGGCCCCACCCGCACCCCGTCGGCGAGCACCACGCGGCCGGAGAAGACGCAGCCGACGTCGATCGTCACGTCCAGGCCGCACTCGAGCGTGCCGCGCACCTCGAGTCGCGCCGGATCGAGCAGCGTCACCCCGGCGCGCAGGAGCCGCTCGGCCTCGCGCCGCTGATAGAGGCGTTCGAGCTCGGCCAGCTGCGCCTTGTCGTTTACGCCGGCCACTTCCGTCGCATCCTCCGCTTCTACGCCGATCACCGACACGGCCTCGCGCACCGCGGCGGCGACGACGTCGGTGAGATAGTATTCGCCCTGGGCGTTGGCGTTGGTGAGCGCCTCGAGCCAGGCGGGAAGACGCGCGGCCGGCAGCGCCATCACGCCGGTATTGATCTCGGTGATCGCGCGCACGTTCGCATCGGCATCCTTTTCCTCGACGATGGCGCGGATGCGCCCGCCCGCGTCGCGCACGATGCGCCCGTAGCCGCGAGGATCGGGTAGCCGCGCGGTGAGGATCGCCAGCGCCTTGCCCCCTTCGGCCGCCTCCAGCAGCCGCGCGAGCGTCTGCGGCCGCAACAGCGGCACGTCGCCGTAGAGCACGAGCACCACGTCTTCTTGGCTAAGGCAAGGCAGCGCCATGCGCAGCGCGTGCCCCGTGCCCAATTGGGGGTGCTGTTCCACCCACACGAGATCGCCCTGCGCCGCAAACGCCTCGCGAACCTGTCCCGCCTCGTGCCCGACGACGACGAGCAGACGCCGCGGATCGAGGCTTCGGGCCGTGTCGAGCACGTGGGCGAGCAAGGGACGGCCGGCGAGCGGTTGCAGCACCTTGGGCAGGCGCGAGCGCATGCGCGTGCCCTTGCCGGCGGCCAGGATCACCACGTCCATCGTCTTCCTTCCGCACCGAAAAAAGGAATTATCGCGTAGACCCCGCTGCGAGCGGACGGGATGAACGTTTACGAACGTTACGCACCAGCCTGTTCATTCTGCCTATACCACCTATAATGGTGCAGAGCAAAAAACGGAGCCACGTAAATGACCTCGCTTGCCACGGAAACCATCGAGAATCATCCGTTCGACGAAATCCAGATCGGCCAGACGGCGCAGATGACGCGCACGCTGCGCCCCCAGGACATCCCGCTTTTCGCGGCCATCTCCGGCGACGTCAACCCGACCCACCTCGATCCCGAGTTTGCCAAAAAGGGGCCCATGCACGAGGTGGTCGGCCATTCCATGTGGGGCGGAGCGCTCTTCTCTGCGCTCCTCGGTAACCAACTCCCGGGCCCGGGCACCGTCTACGTGCGCCAGGATCTGCGTTTCCATCGCCCCATCACCGTGGGGGATACGCTCACCGCCAGCGTCACCGTCAAGGAAAAGAATCCGCAGAACCACCACGTCGTCTTCGAATGTCTGGCCGTCAATCAAGACGGTCTCAAGGTAATCGATGGCATCGCCGAGGTCATCGCCCCCACGGAGAAGATCCGCTGCGCCAAGCTGCATCTGCCCGAGATTTCGGTCACCGACAAGGAATTGCGCTACCGCCAGATCATGTCTCGGGTGAAAGGTCTCGAACCGATTACCGTGGCCGTGGCGCACCCCTGCGACGAACCCTCGCTGGGCGGCGCGCTCGAGGCGATGCAGGCCGGCATCATCCGCCCCATCCTCGTCGGGCCCAAGGCGAAGATCCTCGCCGCGGCGCAGGCGCTGGGCGCCGATCTCTCCGGGTTGCAGATCGTCGACACGCCGCACTCGCACGCCTCGGCCGAAGTCGCCGTGCAGCTGTGCCGCGAGGGCAAGGCCGAAGCCCTCATGAAAGGATCGCTGCACACCGACGAGCTCATGTCGGCCGTCGTGGACAAGGAGAAGGGGCTACGCACCGCGCGGCGCATCAGCCACGTCTTCCTCGCCGACGTGCCCACCTATCCCCGGCCGCTGATGATCACCGACGCCGCAGTCAACATCGAGCCCACGCTGGAAGAAAAAGTCGACATCGTGCAGAACGCCATCGACCTCGCCCATGCGCTGGGTATCGCCGAGCCGAAAGTCGCCATCCTCTCGGCGGTGGAGACCGTCACCTCGAAGATCCGCTCGACGATCGACGCCGCCGCCCTGTGCAAGATGGCCGACCGTGGGCAGATCAAGGGGGGGCTGCTCGACGGGCCGCTCGCCTTCGACAACGCCGTCTCGCAGGTCGCCGCCCGCATCAAGGGCATCCGCTCGGCGGTAGCGGGCAATGCAGACATCCTCGTCGTGCCCGACCTGGAAGCCGGCAACATGGTGGCCAAGCAGCTCGAATACCTCGCCAATGCCCTGATGGCTGGCATCGTGCTGGGAGCCAAGGTCCCCATCGTGCTCACCAGCCGCGCCGACACGCCCGAGACGCGCGCCGCTTCCTGCGCCGTGGCCCAGGTGCTCGCCCATGCCAAGCGCACCACCGGCCTTCCCTCCTGACCGACTCCGAGGTATTCCATGCGACGTCCTGCCCTTCTCACACTCAACGCCGGATCGAGCAGCGTCAAATTCTCTCTCTTTCTCGTCGAGGATGACACCATCGTCGAAACGCCCCACGTATGGGGTCAGATCGACGGCATCGGCACGGCCCATCCCCGCTGGCGGGTGCGCCGCGGCAAAAACCCCAGCGAAACGGTCGCGCTTTCTCTGACAGGCTCGCTCGACCAGCAACATGAAGACGCGTTCACCCACCTCGTCGACTGGCTAAGCACCCACGTCGACGACGTGAAGATCCTCGCCACGGGGCATCGCATCGTCCACGGCGGAGCGCGCTTCCACGAACCCGTGCGGCTCACGCCCGAAATGGTCACGGAGCTGGAGCAACTCGTACCGCTCGCCCCGCTGCACCAGCCGCACAACCTGCGCCCGATCAAACGCATGCTCGAACGACGCGCCGATTGGGTCCAGGTCGGCTGCTTCGACACGGCCTTCCACACCACCCAGCCAAAACTCGCCCAGATGTTTCCTCTACCGCGAAAGCTCTTCGACGAGGGCATACGGCGCTACGGCTTTCACGGCCTGTCCTACGATTACGTCAGCCGTCGCCTGCCCGAAGTCCTGGGCCCCGAGCGTGCCAAGGGACGGGTGATCATTGCCCACCTGGGCAACGGCGCCTCGCTGTGCGCCCTGCGCGAAGGCAAGAGCGTGGCCACCACCATGGGATTCACCACCATCGACGGGCTGATGATGGGCACGCGCAGCGGCAGCATCGATCCCGGCCTCGTGCTGCACCTCATCGAATACGGCGGCATGAGCGTCACCCAGGTCGATCACATGCTCTACAAGGAATCGGGGCTGCTGGGCGTATCCGGCATCAGCCAGGACATGCGGGAGCTGCTCGCGAGCGACGATCCGCACGCCAGGGAAGCGGTCGAGCTCTTCTGCTACCGCCTGGTACGCGAGATCGGGTCGCTCGCGGCCGCCCTCGGCGGGCTCGACGCGCTCGTCTTCACTGCCGGCATCGGCGAGCATGCCGCGCCGGTGCGCGCGCGCGTGATCGAACGGCTCGACTGGCTCGGCGCCGTGCTCGATCCCCAGGCGAACGAGCGTATCGCCGGCATCGCCGGGCGCATCGACGCGCCGGATAGCCGCGTGGCCCTTGCCGTGGTACCCACCAACGAAGAAGCGATGATCGCGCGCTATACCCTGGAAGTCCTGCGGCGGGAAGGCTCTGCTACAATCGCCGCCAATCCTCCAGCCGCCGATGCGAACCGATGAAAGCCAGCCACGCCCACCTCGTCACGCTCAAGGAAGCCCCGGCCGATGCCGAGATCGTCAGCCAGAAACTCATGATCCGCGCCGGCATGATCCGGCGCATCGCCGCCGGCATCTATGCCTGGCTCCCCTTGGGCTTGCGCAGCCTGCGCAAGGTCGAAGCCATCGTGCGCGAAGAAATGAACCGCGCCGGCGCCGTCGAAGTGCTCCTGCCGGTGGTCCAACCGGCGGAGCTATGGCAGGAGTCGGGGCGCTGGGAACATTACGGCCCGGAGCTGCTGCGCTTCAAGGATCGGCACCAGCGCGACTTCGTGCTCGGCCCCACGCACGAAGAGGTGATCACCGACCTCGTGCGCCGCGACGTCAAGAGCTACCGCCAGCTGCCACGGCACTTCTACCAGATCCAGACCAAATTCCGCGACGAGATCCGCCCGCGCTTCGGCGTGATGCGCGCGCGCGAATTCATCATGAAAGACGGTTACTCGTTTCATGCCGATTTCGCCGATCTCGAGCGCGAATACCGCAACATGTACGACACCTATACGCGGATCTTCACCCGGCTGGGGCTGAAGTTTCGCGCCGTGGCGGCCGACACGGGTTCCATCGGCGGCACCGGGTCGCACGAATTCCACGTCATCGCCGACACCGGCGAGGACGACATCGCCTATTGCCCCGCCTCCGACTATGCGGCCAACGTCGAACTAGCCGAAGCGTTGCCTCCGGCCGGGCCGCGCCCCGCACCGGGCGAGCCGCTCGTCAAGGTGCATACCCCGGGGGTGAAGACCATCGCCGATCTGGTCGATTTCCTCAAAATCCCCATCGAGCGCACCGTCAAGGCGATCGTCGTCGAAGGGGAAGACGGCGCCCCGGTGCTCTTGCTCCTGCGCGGCGACCACGAACTCAACGAGATCAAGGCGCAGAAACTTCCGGGCATCAAGAACCCGCTCACTTTCGCCGACGAGGCGGCCATCCGCGCCGCGTTCGGCGCCGGGCCGGGATCTCTCGGGCCCGTCGGCTTCACCGGCCGAATCATCGCCGACCGCACCGTGGCCAAGATGGCCGACTTCGTGATCGGAGCCAACGAGGACGAGCACCACTACACCGGCGCCAACCTCGGCCGCGACTTCCCCCAACCGGAAGTGGCCGATCTGCGCAACGTCGTCGCCGGTGACCCCTCGCCCGACGGCAAAGGCACGCTCGAGATCTGCCGCGGCATCGAAGTGGGGCACATCTTCCAGCTGCGCACGAAGTACTCCGAGGCGATGCACTGTACCTTCCTCGACGCCGAAGGGCGTGAGCGCCCGATGGAGATGGGCTGCTACGGCATCGGCGTCTCCCGCATCCTGGGCGCGGCGATCGAACAGAACCACGACGAGCGCGGCATCCTCTGGCCTGCGGCCATCGCCCCCTTCGAAGTCGTCATCTGCCCCATCGGCGCGGCCAAATCCCCCATGGTGGCGGAAGCGGCCGAAGCGATCTACCGCGACTGTCTCGCTGCCGGCCTCGACGTCGTGCTCGACGATCGCAACGAACGTCCCGGCGCCATGTTCGCCGACTGGGAACTCGTCGGCGTGCCCTGGCGGGTGGTGGTGAGCGAGCGAGGGCTCGCCGCGGGTCGCTACGAAGTACAGCACCGCCGCGAACGCGAGGCACGCACGCTCCCCATCGGCGACGTCGTGGCCGAACTCGCCGCCGCGATCAGCGCCGAGAAAAGACCGCTGGGGTGATTTCGGGACGAGTTCGGTTACGCCGAATGGGTCGCGCCAAGGCCCGAGCCATTGGGTGAAAGTATTTGGCAAGAATCCGGTGCCCATGATGCAGCCGCCGTCTCACCCGCGCTTTTTCTCCCGGTCCGCGGCCAGATTCCTGCTCGCGGCGGCGCTCCTGCTCGCCGCGCTCGCCCCCGTCACGACGCAGGCAGGCGCCCAGATCTACGAACCGCTCGCCGACAGCGTGCGCGAGGCGCTCTCGGCCATCGTCGCCGACGCTCCCGTCGCCCCCGAGCGCATCCGCCGCGATCCGCTTGCCGCGCGCTGGATCGATGCGCAAAGCGAGCGGCTCGCCCGCCGCGTTCCCGACCCGGCCGAGCGCGAGGAGCTGCTCGCCACCGTCTACTACGAATCCGCCCGCGCCGGGCTCGACCCGGAACTGGTGCTCGGCCTCATCGAGGTGGAGAGCGGTTTTCGCAAATACGCCGTCTCCACGGCCGGGGCGCGCGGCTACATGCAGGTGATGCCCTTCTGGGTCGGGCTCATCGGCACCCCGCAGCACAACCTCTTTCACCTGCGCACCAACCTGCGCTATGGCTGCACCATCCTGCGCCACTATCTCGACCTCGAAAAAGGCGACCTCTACCGCGCGCTGGGGCGCTACAACGGCAGTCTGGGGCGGCCCGAGTACCCCAACGCGGTGCTGGCGACCTGGCGCAAGTACCGCCAGCCCGAGCTCAGCCCTGCGTCCCTCCGACGGTGATGCCCTCCACGCGCAGCGTCGGCTGACCCACCCCCACCGGCACGCTCTGCCCGTCCTTGCCGCAGGTGCCGATGCCCGGATCCAGCGCGAGATCGGTGCCGATCATCGAGACGCGCTGCATCACCTCGGGGCCGCTGCCGATCAAGGTCGCGCCCTTGATGGGGTAGCACACTTTCCCGTCTTCCACCCAGTAGGCTTCCGACATGGAAAAGACGAACTTACCGGAAGTGATGTCGACCTGTCCGCCGCCGAAATTGACCGCGTAGATGCCGCGCTCGACCGAGGCGAGGATCTCCTCGGGGTCGTGCGCCCCCGCGAGCATGTAGGTGTTCGTCATTCTAGGCATCGGCCCGTAGGCGTAGGACTCACGCCGCCCGTTGCCGGTGGGCTTCATGCCCATCAACCGGGCGTTGAGGCGATCCTGCATGTAGCCCACGAGGATGCCATCCTCGATGAGCACGGTCGGCTGGGTGGGCGTGCCCTCGTCGTCGAGGGTGAGCGAGCCGCGGCGCAGCGGCAAGGTCCCATCGTCGACCACCGTCACACCCGGGGCGGCCACCCGCTCGCCGATCCGCCCGCTATAGGCCGAAGTCCCCTTGCGGTTGAAATCCCCTTCCAGGCCGTGCCCCACCGCCTCGTGCAGCAGCACGCCCGGCCAGCCGGGTCCGAGCACCACCGTGAAGACGCCAGCCGGAGCCGGCCGCGCCTCCAGGTTCACCCGTGCCTGATGCACCGCCTCGCGGGCAAGGCGCTCGAGCGCCGCCTCGTCGAAGGCGGTAAGGCCATAGCGCCCGCCCATGCCGCTCGAGCCGCTCTCGCGCCGCCCGTCCTGCGACATGATGACGGTGAGCGACAGACGCACGAGCGGGCGCAAGTCGGCGGCAAGCGTTCCGTCGCTGCGGGCAACAAGCACCGTCTCCCACGAAGCGGCGAGCCCCGCCATCACCTGCTCGACGCGGGCATCCAAGGCGCGCGCCTTCGCTTCCAGCCGCTCCAACAGCCGCACCTTCTCTGGCGCGGGCAGGGTTCCCACCGGATCGACGGCCGGGTAGCGCGCCGGCGGCAACGCGTCGCGGCGCAGGTCCACCCGCCGCGCCTGTCCGAGTGCGGCGACCGCGCGCACCGTGCGCGCCGCCTCCAGGAGCGAGGCCGGTCGCAGGTCGTCGGTATAAGCGAGCGCCTGTTTCTCCCCGGCGATCGCCCGCACCCCCACGCCCTGCTCGATGGAGAAGGCGCCGGACTTCACGATCCCCTCTTCGAGGGACCAACTCTCCACGTGGCGCAGCTGGAAATACACGTCCGCCTCATCCACGGCGTGGGTCTGCACCTGTGACAAGGTCGAAGACACGTCCTCCAGCCTCAATCCATTGGCCTCGAGCAGCCGCTCTTCGGCCAGCGCCAGCGCGTCGACCTTTGCTTCCTTCACCTCCGCCATTTCCTTCATGCGTACACTCTCCTGATGAATGATCCTTCACGCCGGTGCTGCCACGCCGGCAGCCTCGCGCGGACCTCGTCGAGTCGCTCGCGCCGCAGCGTTCCCTGCACCACGCCTTCCCCTTCGGGCAGACTGGCGAGCACCTCGCCCCATGGATCGACGAAGAGCGAATCCCCCCAGGTGCGCCGTCCCGCCTCGTGCCGTCCCCCTTGCGCCGCGGCGAGCACATAGCATTGATTCTCGATCGCCCGGGCGCGCAGCAGCACCTCCCAGTGCGCCCGGCCCGTGGTCCAGGTGAAGGCCGCCGGCAGCACGATGAGGTCCACGAGCCCCATGGCGCGATAGAGTTCCGGAAAACGCAGGTCGTAGCAGATGGACAGCCCCACCGTCCAGCCTTCGATGTCGACGGTGACCACCGCCTCGCCCGGCTCGATCGTCTCTCCCTCGTCGTAGACTTCCTCACCGTGGCGCAGGCCGAAGAGATGGATCTTGTCGTAGCGCGCCACGCAGCGCCCGTCCGGAGCATGGACGAGGCAGGCATTGCGCACCCTGTCGGGCACGTCCGCTTCCAGCGGCACCGTTCCGCCCACGATCCATAGCCCCAGGCGCGCCGCCTGCCGCGCCAGCCAATCCTGGATCGGCCCGGCGCCGAAGCGCTCGCGCAGGCGTACTTTCTCACGCGCATCGGCTGAAATGATGGCGAAATACTCTGGCAGCACCGCGAGCCTCGCACCGCTGTCTACGGCCAGCTCCAGCAGCCGTTCGGCAGTGGCCAGATTGTCCGCCACGCGCGGCGTCGACACCATCTGCAGCGCCGCGGCGCGCAAGGACGGGCGTTCCTTCTCCTTGTCCATCACTTCCCTCCCTCTCCTTCCACCGGAACGGGTTCCAGGGGTTTGACCTCGGGCTCCGACCATGGGCCCGTCACATGAAACCGCCGCCCCAAGATCCGCCCGAAAGGATCGCCCAGAAGCTTCTGCCCGATGAACGCCACCGCCCCGGCGAGCGGATTGGCGATGCCCACGGCCACCGCCGTGCTGTCCGACAACTGGGGCACCACCGTCACGTCCAGCTCTTGCGTCTGCTTGCGCAAATCCACCATGCCGACCATCTCCACCGTCGCGCTCGGCGCCGAGATGCGCAGGTTTCCCGTCGTCAGGTAGCCATCGTTGAGGGCAAAGCCCCCGTACAGGCGATCGAAGGCCATCCCCTTGGCAAACACGTCACCAAAATCGAGCAACAAACGCCGCGGCAGGCTCTGCAGGCTCAAGATCCCCAACAAGCGCCCCACCCCAGGCTCGATCTCCTCGAACCGCCCGTTGACGATCTCGATCTCCCCTCGTCCGGCCACCTTGTAGAGATCGAAACCGAGCGGCGAACCCGGCCAGCGCCACTGGGCCGTCACCTGCCCCTTTCCTCCCTTGAGCCCGGCGGTATCGAACCAATGCCGCACCGTCTTGCCCGCATCCTCGATCGTCATCTTCGTGGCAAACTCGGTCTGCGGCCGCTCGCCATCGCGCCACACGCCGTTCGCATCGATGCGAAACACCGCCGGCACCTCCAGCGTGAGCGCATCGAGCGACCATTGCCCCGGCGCGAGGCTCGCGCGCAGCGCCAATGCCCCCAGCCAGCGTTCGCCCAAGCCGAAGCGATCGACCGTGAGATCGAAGGCCGGCAGGCGCCCTTCCTGCGGGGCTTGCCCCCCCTCTTCCGCCTCCGGCATCATCAGCTTCGCGAACCGCCCTTCGACGCGCTCGGCCCCCTCCCTGCCCAAGGTCACGCGCACGTTCCCCTGGGCTTCGTCGGCGGTCAGTGCCAGCGACCAGACGGGCCCCTTGCTCTCGCCCTGCACGTGCACGCGATGCCAATGCCGCCCAAGGAAACGGGCCGCCGCCGCATCCACCTGCAGTGCGGCAAACGCCGTTCCCCCTCCCCCATCGCCGATGTCATCGGTCACGGCCAGCCAACGATCCAGGTCGAGCTCGGAGGCGGCAAGTTGCAGCATGCCGCCCTTGCGCGGTGCCGGCGGCGCATCCACCGCTCCCACCGCCGCCGCCCAGGCGCCGTCGCGCGCGCGCACGAAACGCAGGCGATCGTCGAGCTGCGCTTTTACTTCCATGCCTACAGGCAAAAACTTGAACTCCGCCCGGCTCGGCCAGCGCACCCCGGCAGGTTTGTCCAGGGGCGGCGGCAGGTCCGAGCCCATGCCCGTGAGATCGGAGGTGAGCACCAGCGCCGGCCCATCCCTGGCGAAGCTCATCGTCCCGCTCACCGCCGTCGAACCGGACAGGGGCAGTTTCCCGAATACGGCCGAGAGCTGCGCTGCCGAGAACGATCCCTGCAAGGCGAGCTTCGGCGGATCGCCCCCCAGCCATTTCGCCGTCACCGGCGCATCCCACCATTTGCCCGCGGCCTGCGCCGAGCGCACGCCCTGCCCGTCGAACACTACCTCGCCGCGAATCTGCTCGATCGGCCAGCCCGTCACCTGCGCCGGGATCCGTCCCTCGGAGAACGTCAGCGACCCGCTCACCCCCGAAGCGAGATCGCCAGCGAATGGCATCGTCAGCCCCAGGCGCAGCGCCGTCTTCGCCTCCAGCTGCACCGCCTGCAGAGCCGAGAGCGGCAAATCTTGGCGCAAAGGACTGGCGGCGGCATAGCGCAGAAACGCCGACCACGGCCCCTCGGCTTCGCCCGTCAGCGTCAGCACCGGAATCTCGGCGTCGAACGCAGGAATGAAGGCGTGGATCGGCCCGAACCGCACCCCTTGGGCGTGCGCCTGGGCCACCTCGATCGCCACCGCTCCCCGATCGAAGGTCACCACCCCCTTCACCTGCTCGAATTCCGGCCACTGCGGCGCAAAGCGCAGCGTCACCCCTTCGAGCGGCAGGCGCAGCCAGAACTCCCCGCCGTTGCCGCGGAAGGGAAACTCGGCGAGCGGCCCGCGCAGGCGAAACTCCACCGCCGAGAGCTTGCCGGCCACCAAGGCATCGCGCAGCCATCCCTGCAGCCGCGGTCCCACCGCGCCGCCCGGCAGATAGCGCACCAAGCGATCGAGCGCCACCTCGTCGAGCGAACCTTGCAGATCGGCCACGTCGCCCGCACGCGCCAGGCGGTAACGCCCCGATACCCGCGCGGTGAAATCCTCGGTGCGCAGCCGCCCTTCCTCCAGCGTCAGGTCGTAGCCGTTGCCGTCGTACGCCCAACGCCCCTGGATCACGCCCTCGGGTACCGCCACCGTCTCGAGCCGCGGCCACACCGCCGGCCAGCTCATCGCCCCTTGCGCGACCGACAGCGCGAATTCGCCCCCCGCGCGATCCCCTGCGATGCGCCCGCTCACGCCGCGCACGCCAAAGGAATCTCCCACCGCCGCCCAGCCCACTTTTTCCAGGGTGAGGTCGAACGACTGCAGGTTCTGGCCACCCAAGACCACGACGCCGGAGGCCGATCCTTCGGGGCGCAGGCCCGCCGCCTGCGGCCACCACAGCGCAAGCGACTCGCCGCCGATCTCCTTCAGGTCGAAATGCGCCTCCACCCGCCCCAGGCGTGAACCGGAAAGCAGCACCGACGCATGCCGCACCGCCCCAGGCGCCTCGCCCTCGAACCCCGCCTGCCAGCCCCACACCCCTAGCGCCAGCGCCAGCGACCCACGGGCGTGCGCCTCCTGGCCGTCGCGCCGCCACGCGAGCCGCGCTTCGCCCACTTCGACGCTCACCCCCGTCGGCAAACCCGACGCTGGCGCAGCGCCCCCAGCCTGCAGCCGCTGCTTCAGCGCCGCCGCATCGTCCACCCGCACCTGCGCCGCCGGCACGAGGATCTGCACCACCCCCTTGCCGCTGCGCCACGCCTCCCACCCTCCGCCCAGGGTCACCTGCACGAGCGGCAGCGAGGCCTCGGCCCCGTCGGTATGAACCTGCACGTCGTTCGCCACCGCTACCGGCCACCAGCCGTTCCATTGCCCTTCCAGACGGCCGACCGAGACCTGCATCCCGCTACGCGCCGAAAGCTCGCGCACCAGCGCCTCGCGCCAGCGGTCGAGCTCCGGCCACAGCCAGAACCGCAACGCCGCAAGCAGCATCACCATCAGCACCGCCGCGACGCCTACGAGCATCGCCGCCGCGATCCCTAGCCTGCGCACTCCCGTTGCGATCCTCAAACCCCGAACCCTCCGCTATCGCAATACACTACAATGGATACAGCCCGCATTGTAACGGACGCCCACCCGAGCCTGTCATGCAGACCCTGCCCGCCCCCTACGCCGAAACCCTCCGTTACAGCCCCTTTCTCGCGCGGCTGCTCGATTCCCGTCCCTGGCTCGCGGAGCATCTGGCCGCCACGCTCGACTCCCCCATCGACCGCGAGGCGATGCAGGCGTTCCTTACCGACCCGCCCGGTCCGCTGCCGTTCGACCCCGACGAACGGCTGGAAGCCTCCCTGCGCCGACTGCGCGCCCGGGTGCTCGCGCACGTGGCGCTGCGCGACCTCGCCGGGCGAGCCAACCTCGACGAAGTCACCGGCACCATGACCACGCTGGCCGAAGTCGCCCTGGAAGCGGCCCACGACCACGCCTTCGAGCATCTCATCGAGCGCCACGGCCGCCCGCTCTCCTCCTCCGGCTGGGAACAGGAACTGCTCGTCGTCGGCATGGGCAAGCTCGGCGGGCGCGAGCTCAACGTCTCCTCCGACATCGACCTCGTCTTCCTCTACCCCGAAGACGGCGACACCGCCGGTCCCAAGATCCTCAGCAACTTCGAATTCTTCGAGCGGCTCGGCCGGCGCCTCATCCACCTCCTCAGCGCCCCCACCGCCGACGGCTTCGTCTTCCGCGTCGACATGCGCCTGCGTCCGCACGGCGACTCGGGGCCGCTCGTATGTTCCTTCGACATGCTCGAAGACTACCTCCTCACTCAGGGGCGGGAATGGGAGCGCTATGCCTGGATCAAGGGGCGCGTGCTGCGCGGCGAGCGCTGGCAGGAACTCGAAGCCCTGGTGCGCCCTTTCGTCTTTCGCAAATACCTCGACTACGGCGCGATCGAAGCCATGCGGGCGCTGCATGCCCAGATCCGTCACGAAGTGATGCGCCAGGATCGGCTCGACGACGTCAAGCTCGGCCCCGGCGGCATCCGCGAGATCGAGTTCATCGCCCAGGTGCATCAGCTCATCCGCGGTGGCCGCGACCCCGAACTGCAGATTCGCCCCACGCGCCAGGTACTGCGCCGGCTCGCCGAGCGCGGCATCCTGCCCGCAGAAACCGCCGCGGCGCTCGACGAAGCCTACGTTTTCCTGCGCCGTGTCGAACACCGCCTGCAATACTGGGAAGACGCCCAGACCCACCGCCTGCCGCGCGACGAAAACCAACGCACGCTGCTCGCCCAGGCGATGGGCTACCCCGACTGGAGCGCCTTCGCGCGCGAACTCGAGCGCCACCGCGAGCGCGTCGCCGCCGAATTCACCCACGTCTTCGGGCACGAAGAGCAAAGCACCACCGTGGCCGTACCGGTACTCAGTGCCGCCGTCGACGAACTCGAACACTGCCTGCAAGAACGCGGTTTCACGCGGTCCGCCGAACTCGCCCGACGCCTCGACGCCTTCCGCGCCTCGCCGCGCACCCGCGCGCTCACCGCAGCCGACCGCAACCGGCTCGAAGCCCTGCTGCCGCGCGCCATCGACATCGCCGCCGCACATCCCAAACACGACGACGTGCTCGAACGCCTCCTCGATCTCTTCGAAGCCATCGGCCGGCGCAGCGCCTACCTCTCGCTGCTGCAGGAATACCCGCAGGCGCTGCGCCGCGTGGCCGAACTCGTCGGCGCGGCGCGTCAGGCCGCCACCTACCTCTCGCGCCACCCCATTCTGCTCGACGAACTCCTCGACGAGCGCCACCTCGACGAAGAACCCGACTGGCCCGCTTTCGCGCGCGAGCTCGAGCGTCTGCTCGACGCCCTCGAACCCGACGCCGAGCGCCAGATGGACCTGATGCGCGAGCATCACCACGCCCAAGCCTTTCGCCTGCTCATGCGCGACCTCGCCGGCCGGCTGACGGTGGAGCGCCTCTCGGATCACCTCTCGGCGCTCGCCGACACCCTGCTCGAGCTCAGCCTGCGCTACGTCTGGCGCAAGCTGCGCCGCCGCCACACCGACACCCCGCGCTTCGCCGTGATCGCCTATGGCAAGCTCGGCAGCAAGGAACTGGGCTACGTCTCCGATCTCGACCTCGTCTACCTCTTCGACGACCCCCACCCCGACGCACTCGAAACCTACACCCGCACCGCCCAGCGCCTCAACACCTGGCTCTCCACGCGCACCGCCGCCGGCATCCTCTACGAAGTCGACCTGCGCCTGCGCCCCGACGGCGAAGCGGGGCTGCCGGTCACTCCTCTCGAAGGCTTCCACCGCTATCAGCGCGAGAAAGCCTGGACCTGGGAACACCAGGCGCTCACCCGCGCCCGCTTCTGCGCCGGCGACCCGGAGCTCGGCGCGCGCTTCGAAGCCATCCGCCGCGAGATCCTCTGCCTGCCGCGCGAGCCCGCCAAGCTCAGGGAAGAAGTGCTCGCCATGCGGCAGAAGATGCGCGACGCCCACCCCTCCCGCCCGGGGCTCTTCCACCTCAAACACGACCCGGGCGGCCTCGTCGACGTCGAATTCCTGGTGCAATACCTCGTGCTCGCGCACGCCCACCAACACCCCGAACTCACCGCGAACACCGGTAACATCGCCCTGCTACGCTGTGCGGCGCAGATGGGCCTCATCGACGCCGCGCTCGCCCGGCAGGTCGCCGACGCCTACCGCGAACTGCGCCGTCTGCAGCACCGCCAGCGCCTCGACGAACTTCCGGCCGTCGTCCCCGAAGGGGAAGCCGCGGCGCTGCGCGAACCCGTCCTCGCCCTGTGGCGGCAAATCTTCACCTGAGGTACCAAGAACGGTCATGACCATCGAAACCGAACTCAAGCTCGGCATCCGCCGCGGCGACCTCCCCCGTCTGCGGGCGCACCCTCTGCTCGCCACGGCGCGTCACCATCCCCCGGTGCGTGTGGACAACACCTACTACGACACCGAAGACGAAGCGCTCGCACGCCACGGCATCGCCCTGCGCCTGCGCCAGATGGCGGGACGCAAACTCCTCACCGTCAAAACTGCCGCTCCCAGCCGCAGCGGGCTCTCCTCGCGCCAGGAATGGGAAGCTCCCTGGCCCGGTACGTTCGACTTCACCTTCGTCGAAGACGACGCTGTGCGCGAGCGCCTGGAAAAAGTCCGCGAGCGCCTCGAACCGCGCTTTCGCACCCGGTTTCGCCGCGAGATCTGGGAACTCCCCTGCGGCGAGGGGCACATCGAGATCGCGCTCGACCTCGGCCGACTGGAAGCCGGCGCAGCGAAATTGCCGATCCATGAGCTCGAACTCGAGGCCTACGCAGTCCCCGCCGCCGAACTCCTGACGCTCGCCCGGGCGCTGGCGCAAGATCTCTCCCTGTGGCCCGAAAACCGCAGCAAGGCCGAGCGCGCCATGCAGCTCGCCGCCGGCACCTGGGCCGCGCCGGTCAAGGCCGTCGCAGTCGAACTCGACGCCAAGGGCGACCCCCTCGCGGCGCTGCGCGCCCTTGCCGACGAAGTGCTCGCCCACTGGAGCGGCAACCTGGCGCTGCTGCCTTACCGCCACGACCCCGAATACCTGCACCAGATCCGCGTCGCCCTGCGCCGGCTGCGGGCGCTGCTGCAGATCTTCGAACCGGTCACCGGCCCCGAATTCGCCAGCCACTGGCGCGAACGCCTCGGCGAGCTCGCTGCCGAACTCGGCCAGCTGCGCGACCTCGACGTGCTCCTCGACGAGCTGCTCACCCCCGCCCTCGAACGTTGCCCCGTCGAGCGCGAGGCCCTCGGCGAGCTCGCCGCTCGGCTCTCCAGCGAACGCGAGCGCCTGCGCCGCCGCAGCGGCCGCCTCGACCCCGGCCGCCACGGCCGGGTGCTGCTCGACTTCCTCGCCGCGCTCGAAGCCCTGCCCGGCAACGCCCTCATCCGCGCGAGCGACCTGCGCCACTTCGCCCGTGACCGGCTCGAAGCGCTGCGCAAGAAAGCCCGCCGACGGCTGGCCGCCCACCTCGGCGACCCTTCCCCCGCCGTGCGCCATCGGCTGCGCATCGCCCTCAAGAAACTGCGCTATGGGCTGGAATTCTTCCGTTCCCTGTGGCAGGGCAAGGCCACCGCCCGCGCGCTCGCCCGGCTCAAGCGGGCCCTCGACGTACTCGGCCGCGCCCAGGACTGGCAGGCGGCGCAAGAGGCACTCGTCCAGCGGCAAAAGCGCTATCCTGAAGAACAGCTCGCCGCCGCCGTGCTGCTTGCCTGGCACCACGAACGCATCGCCCGCGACACCGCCGAGATCCTCGGCAGCCTCGAAGACTGGCTCGAAGACGACCTCACCGGATGACGCACATGGATCTTCTTCTCTGGCGCCACGCCGAAGCCCAGGACGGGCAAGACGACCTCGCCCGCCCCCTCACCGAACACGGACACCGTCAGGCCAAGCGCATCGCCCGCTGGCTGGAACGGCACGCCCCCGAAGACCTGCGCCGCTGCTGCAGCCCCGCGCGCCGCGCCCGTGAGACGCTCGAAGCCTGGACCCAGGACTACGAGCTCCTGCCCGAGGCCGCCCCCGGCGCCGCGCCCCTTGCCGTGCTCGCCGCCATCGGCTGGCCCGAGCTCGAACGCCCCACCCTCATCGTCGGCCACCAACCCACCCTCGGCGGCATCGCCGCGCTCGTACTCGCCGGCCAGCACAGCACCTGGTCCATCCGGCGCAGCGCCCTGTGGTGGTTCAAACGCCGCCAGCGCCACGGCCACGTCGAGACGGTGCTGCGCGTCGTGCTCGATCCGGAACTGCTCGACTGAAGCGCCATCCAATCGCTCATCGACCGGCTCTTCCCCTTCTCCGCACCGCACCCCAGCCGGTGCGAATGCCCTCCTTCCATCCGCCCCTATTGCGACGCATCAATCGCAGCATTACACTTCTTCTTTTCCAGAAACAATTTGCAACGATGGCCCACGACAGCACCACTTCTCCGCCCAACGGCACGCGGCGCGTCATCGACGGCGTCGAACGGGTCTATTACGACGGCTACTGGATCAAGACGTACCCTATCCCCAAAGATACGATCCAGGCCAAGCGCACCCTCATCGCCGCCCTCACCCGGCGCCTCTTCAACCACGTCGAGCACGGCCTCAACATCCCTGGCAAACGGCTCGATGAAGCCCGCGCGGCCTATCAGGCGGAAACCGACCCGCAGAAGAAGCGCGTCAAGGGCGCGATGCTCGCCGGCGCGCTCTTCAACCGCGCCACCGACATCTTCACCAAGCTCACCGAGCTCGAAGAGCTCGGCGTCAAAATCACGCCGGACAACGAACTGATGCGCGAATGCGGCCGCTGCCTGCAGGAAGCTCTCTCCCTGGGGCGGCTCGTGCTGCATCGCAGCGGCGAAGAAGGCATCGACGAGCTCTGGGGCGAGCCCTTCCGCGCCTTCTCCATCCCCATCGAAGACTTCTACGAGAGCCGCTACCTCAAGATCGCCTGGACCATGCGCGACATCGACCGGATCGCTCAGGTCATGTGCCGCACCATCGGCGCCCACCCCTTCTTCCAGGGCATCAACCCCTACGTCGAAGCCTACGCCCGCGCCGCCAAGGTCAAGACCGAGACGCTGCGCACCGACAAGGAAATCTTCGACGTCTGGGCCGACTTCGTCGTGGCCGGAGAAAATCTCGCCAACTACAAACCCAGGCTCTCCACCCCCCCATCGCGCGACGAGCTGCTGCTCATCACCGATGGCGAGCGCCTCATCCTCGACGGCAAGGAACTCATCGGACACATCACCCGCGCCCGCACCCCCATGCCCAAGAGCACGCAGAACTACATCGCCCGCTGCGAACACTTCGCCACGGGGGCGCTCGCCATCACCCGGCACCGGCTGGTTGCCTGAAACGCGCGAACGCGCTCTTCGTCGCCGTGTCGATCCTGCCGCTCAGCGACTCGCTGCACCGCCGGCAGATAGCGGCCCTCCGAGACCGTTCGGCTGCCCCACCATTTCGATGATCCCCCCGCCCAGGCACACTCGGGACTCATACACCACCACGCTCTGGCCCGGCGTGAGTGCCCACTGCGGCTGCGCGAACACGAGCTCGGCGCGCTCCCCTTCCACCCGCTCGATCTCGCAGGGCGCATCGGGGGAACGATAGCGAGGTTTGGCCGTATACACCCAATGCGTGTGTGGCGCCCGGCCCGAGATCCAGTGGCAGCGCACCGCCGTGAGCCGGTCGTGCCACAGCGCCGGATGCTCGCGCCCCTGCACCACGTAGAGCACGTTGGCCGCCACGTCCTTGGCCGCCACGTACCACGCCTCGTGCTCGGCAGGATCCTCGCCGCCCTTCACCCCGCCGATGCCCAGTCCCTTGCGCTGCCCCAAGGTGTAATACATCACTCCCTGGTGCGTGCCCAGCACGCGCCCGTCGTCGAGCGAGCGGATCTCGCCGGGGCGCGCCGGCAGATAGCGCTGCAGGAATTCGCGAAACGGCCGCTCGCCGATGAAACAGATCCCGGTCGAATCCTTCTTCTCCGCCACCGGCAGCTCCAGGGCGCGCGCGATTCTGCGCACCTCGCGCTTGTAGAGCCGCCCCAGCGGAAACATCGAGCGCGAAAGCTGCGCCTGGTCGAGCCGGTAGAGGAAATAGCTCTGATCCTTCGTGCCGTCCTCGGCCTTCAAAAGCTGATACGTCGCCCCCTCCTCGTCCTCCCAGCGTCGCACCTGAGCGTAATGGCCGGTGGCGATGCGCTCGGCCCCCAGCGCCATGGCATGATCGAGGAAACAGGCGAACTTGATCTCGGCGTTGCACAGCACGTCCGGGTTCGGCGTGCGGCCGGCGGCGTATTCGGCGAGGAATTCGGAGAAGACCCGCTCCTTGTACTCCTTGGCGAAATTGACGACTTCCAGCTCGATGCCCAGCAGATCGCACACACTCACCACGTCGATCAGGTCCTGGCGCGTGGAGCAATACTCCTCGTCGTCATCGTCCTCCCAGTTCTTCATGAACACGCCCGTCACGCGCCAGCCCCGCTCCTTCAGAAGCCAGGCCGCCACCGACGAATCCACCCCGCCCGAGAGCCCTACCACCACGTGGCGCCCCTCGCCCGGCTCGACGCCGATCGCATCCCAATCGAATTCCACCCTCACGGCTCCTCAGCCCGCCAGATAGCGGATCAAATCCAGACTGTAACGCCGCCCCTCGCGCCAGTCGCGCACACAGGCAAGCACCATGGGGCTGCGCAGGCGCCCTTCGCGCCCCGCCGCCTCCACCTCCTCGGGCGCAAGCCACAGCGTGCGCAGAATCCCCTCATCGAGCGCACGATCGGGCTCCTCGCCCGTCACCTTGCCGGAAAAGGCAAAGCGCAGGTAAGTGAGCGCCCCATCGGGCCGGGTCCAGTGATAGACCCCCACCACGGCATTGGGTGCGAAGCGCAGACGCGACTCTTCCAGCGTCTCGCGCACCACCGCGTCGACGAGCGATTCCCCCGGCTCCCAATGCCCCGCCGGCTGGTTCAGGCGCACACCGAACTCCGTCTCTTCCTCGACGAACAAAAAGCGCCCCTCGCGCTCGATCACCGCCGCCACCGTCACGTGCGGCCGCCACACTTCGCCCATCGCGCGCCTCAGACTTTACCGAAAAGAGCATTATAAGACCGGCGAAGCAGCCTATGGGCGCCCGAGCGATCGCCGACACGGCTACAGGACGGCGTCGTGCGGTGCTCGAACGCCCCCCGATCGGAGGGCTTCGCAACCGACCCCGCTCGTAGTGGTTTTTCACGAGACCCGGGAGTGTGCGATCATCTTCTGCTCGAAAGCATGAGGAGACGACGATGAAACTCTATGACTATCCGCCCGCGCCGAACCCCCGACGCGTTCGCATCTTTCTCGCGGAGAAAGGCATCGAAGTGCCGACCGAAGCCGTAGATCTACGCCAGGGTGCGCAACTCAGCGAAGCGTTCCGCCGAATCAACCCGCAGTGCGTGGTCCCCTACCTCGTGCTCGACGACGGCACCGGCATCAGCGAATCGATCGCCATCTGCCGCTATTTCGAGGCGCTGCAACCCGACCCGCCGCTCTTCGGCAAGACCCCGCTCGAGCAGGCCCTGGTCGAAATGTGGAGTCGGCGCGCCGAGTTCGAGGGACTGCTCGCCGTCGCCGACGCATTGCGCAATTCCGCACCGGCTTTCAAGAACCGCGCACTGCCCGGGCACGATGACTACGAGCAGATCCCCGCCCTCGTCGAACGCGGACAGCGCCGCACGAAACGCTTTTTCGACGTCCTGGAAGAACGGCTCGCGCACTCGACTTTTCTGGCGGGCGATTTCTTTTCAGTGGCCGACATCACCGCCTTCGTCACGGTGGACTTCGCCGGCTGGATCAAGCTCACGCTGCCAGAAACGCACATCAACGCTCGACGCTGGTACGAAACGGTACGGGCACGGCCGAGCGCGTCCGCCTGAGCGTCACGAACGAAATCACCGACCGACCAAAGCCCCCTTCAGGGACTCCTGCGCAGGCGAAGGACCCAGCCAGATCGCCAGCAGCACCGGGAAGAAACCCGGCTCACGCACCGGCTCCATCAACGCCTGTCCATCGACGAGAATGGAAGTTTCTCCATGAAGGTTCTCGGTGATTTCCACGGCGGTCCCTGCTTTCATCTCGCCTGCCGCTGCCATCGCCGCCCTGAGTCTGGCCAAAGGATCACGAAACGGGGCGAGCGCATCCGGCGCATGATTCTTCTCGAGTCCCTCCCACAGCGCTTCGACAAAGGTGCGTCCGTCCAAGCGTCGCAGCAAGCGAATCGCAATCACCCGCGGCGGTGGAGACGACAATGCCGCCTCGGCCGTTTCCGCCCGCTGCGGCAGATACAAAGCGATGGCATAGACGTCGAAGACGAGTCTCGTACGCACCCCCGAACCGTTGCGCACGAGCACCTGTCCTTCACGTTCGAGGGTTGGTGCGAATTCCCCCTGCCCCTCTCCGCCCCAAGCCAACGACCCAAAGCACGACAAACCGCACAAGATGAGCATCCAGCGGCGCAAGGTATTCATACAAAACTCCAACAAACGTTTGAATAAAATAAATGCTAGTGACAATGCTTTCATTCGTCAACGCCCTCATGCGTAGGGTAGCTCGCAGAACCATCGCACCAAGATAGGCGGGCATCCGAGCACCGCGCAACGCCGCCATACGGCCGCACCGTAGGTCATTCGCGACGCTCCATAGTATGATCGCCCCATGCCCATACAATGGTTTCCCGGCCACATGCACGCGGCGCGGCGCAAGCTCGAAGAGACGCTTGCCGACGTCGACGTGCTCATCGAAGTGCTCGACGCGCGCATTCCCGCAGCGAGCCGAAATCCTCTGCTCGAGACGCTGCGCCGCAGCCGGCAGCGTCCCTGCCTGAAGCTGCTCAACAAGGCCGACCTCGCCGATCCGGCCCGTACCACCGAATGGATCGCCGCCTTCGAGCGCGAAGAGGGCGTGCGCGCGCTCGCCGTCTGCGCCAAGAATCCGGCCGACGTGCGCCGTATCCTGCCCGCCTGCGAGCGACTCGCGCCACACCGCAGCGAGCCGACCAAACCGCTGCGGCTGATGATCGCCGGCATCCCCAACGTCGGCAAATCCACGCTCCTCAACGCCCTCATCGGCCGCAAGGCCGCCAAGGTCGGGGACGAGCCGGCCGTGACGAAGAGCGTGCAGCGCTACGATCTTCCGGGGCTGCGCAGCATCACCGACACCCCCGGCCTGATGTGGCCCAAGATCGAATTCGAGGCCGACGGCTATCTGCTCGCTGCCTGCCACGCCATCGGGCGCAACGCCGTGGCCGAAGAGGAAGTGGCGGCCTTCCTTGCCGAGACCCTGCTCGCCCAAGGATACGCCGATCGGCTCACCGCACGCTACCGCTTCGATCCCACAGGCATGAACGGCGAAGAGATCGTCGAGGCCGTCGGCGAGCGGCGCGGCTGCCGGCGCAAGGGCGGCGAGCTCGACCGGGAAAAGGCGGCCAATATCCTCCTGCAGGATTTTCGCGAGGGCAAGCTCGGCCCCCTCACCCTGGAGACGCCCGCCTCGCGCGCCGCCATGATCGCTGCGCACGAAGAAGCGGCGCGCGTCAGCGCCGAAGAAAACGCTCAGCCGACCAGCCGGTAGCCAATCGGCACCGTGAAACCCCCTAGGGCGCACACGGCCGCGTCCCCCTCGAGCGCCGCCACTGCCTCGCGCACGAGCGCGAGCGCCGCCTCGTCGAGCCAGGGGGCACCGGAGGATCGCTCGAGCTGCACGACCGCCTTCCCTCCCGAGCAATGGAGCCGCACCCACACGGTCCCCTCCACACCGAGGCGCCGCGCCTTCGGCGGATAGACCTTGTGCGCCTCGAGCCAGGCGCGCAGCCGCTCGGACCAGGGCGCCCCGCCCTTGGAACCAGCACCCCCGCCCCCTTCTCCCTCCTTTCCGGAAGACGGCCCGGACGCCCCGTTCCCGCGTCCGCCCGCGCCCGCCCCTTCGCCCGTCGCAACGGCAGGCTCGGCGCCGCCGCGCCCCTCGCCCGCTTCCTGCGAAGCCCCCTGCGATGGAGCATTTCCCTCCTCGCTGGCCGGCACGGCCGCTTTGACCTCGGGTAGCGCTTCCGCAGGGGGAATCCGCTTCTCGGGCAAGGGCATGTGCACCGGCTTCACCGCCACGGCTCGCGGCGCAGCCGTCGTCCGGATAGGAGCAGGCATCGAGGGCCGAGAGGGGGGCGCGTGCGGCGAAACCTCGGTCGGCGGCTCGGACACAGGTGCCGCGAACCCACCATCCCCCCCTCCCGCCTCGCCCGCAGCGGCCGAATCCGGCGTCTCCTCCACCGGCCCGATCAAGGTCACGGCAAAAGGCGGCGGCTCGCGCGGCGGCCAGGCGGACGAGAGTCCCGCCGCCAGCAGGCCGAAGGCGAGCGCATGGACCGCGAGCGCCAAGGCCCACGCCGCCAGCGCCGGCCGCCATTGCCGGCCCCCACGCCGCGCCGTCCCCCCGAACGAATCTTCTTGCATCGAAGCATTTCAATGAAAGGCAAAGAGGGATTATCGCACTGGCACCTCGCCGGAGCGCGCTTCCCTTCGCCGCGCCGGATTTACGCTATCATTGAACATACCCCAGAGGGAGCGAGACCATGACCGACAAAATCCCCGACCCGGTGCCCCAACACCCGCTGCTCGAGGGAAAACCCGAGATCGCACGGGGACGCTACAGCATCGTGCTCGAGAAGGGAGACGGCGAGCGCGTCTATAAGATCATCACCCATCCGGACGAATACCTGCTCTACGCTGCCGACGACCGCCCCCAGGGACCGCATTTCCCCACCGTCTACGCCTACCACGGCATCATCGGACGCGCCAGCAACGGTTTTCCCATGCACCTTTTCGAGGTGGAAAAGCTCTATCCCATCCCCGAAACCAGCCCCGCCGCCGACGCCGCCCGTCGGCTGATCCACGCCTGGTGGGATCTGTGCCAGCAGTGGCAGCAGCTGGGCCAGATGATGGGCCGCATCGCGCTGCAGCAGCTCACCGAGCTCAAGCCGCCGCCGTTCGATGCCGGCATGAAACAGGCCGTCGAGACGCTGGCGCGCTTCGCCGAAACCTATCGCGTGATTCCAGATCTGCTTAGCCGCGACAACCTCATGATGCGCAAGGACGGCACGCTGGTCTTCTCCGACCCCATCCGTCCCGGCAAGGACTGAGGCTCAGGCGATCTTCGCCTCCAGCACCCACCCGCCCTGCCCCGGCGCTTCCTCCAGCTGTCCGGCGAGCCAGGGCAAGCCTTCCTGCAGCCGCCGTGCCAACACATAGGGCGGATGCAGCACCACCAGGCCGCTCGCCGTCATGCCGCGGCCGCCCACGGGGGGCGGCGCCACCTGCAGCTCCACCCGCAGATGATCCTCCGGCGCGAGGTTCACCAGACGCCGGCGCAGCTCCTCCGCCTCCACCCGACGCAGGCGCGGGTACCACACGAGCACCGTCGCCTGCGGAAACTTTTCCAGCATCGCCCGCACGGCCGGGATGAGCCGCACGTAGTCGCCGCGCACTTCATAGGGCGGATCGATGAGGATCACGCCGCGGCGCGAGGGCGGCGGCAGCACCTGCAGTGCGCCGGCAAAACCGTCGCTCGACAGGCAGCGCACCTGTGCGTCTCCGGCAAAGAGCCGCTCGAGCGCGGCGAAATCGCGCGGATGGCGCTCGAAACACACCAGCCGATCGCCCCCCTTGCCGCGGGCGCCACTGCGGGCAAACTGCCGTGCGATCGCCGGCGACCCGGGATAGAGCTCCAGGCGCCCAGCGGGATTGAACGCCGCCACGGCCTCCAGATACGCGGAAAACACCGCCGGCGCCTTGGCGCGCGCCGCCCACAGGCGCGCGATCCCTTCACGGAATTCGTGGCTCGCCTGGGCACCACCTACCCCAGCCCCCAGTCGATAGAGGCCGGCACCGGCATGGGTGTCGACGTAGGTCCAGGGCGCAGGCTTTTCGTTGAAGTAGGCCAGCACCTCGGCCAGCACCCAGTGCTTGAGCACGTCGGCATGGTTGCCGGCGTGGAAACCATGACGATAGCTCAGCACTGCCCTTTCCTTTCGCGCTTCATCGAACCGGCAGGCCGGAGGCGTCGAACATGCCTTCGAAAAGCGCCGTGCTCAGGTAGCGTTCGCCCGAATCGGGCAGAATGACGACGATCGTCTTTCCGGCGTATTCCTCGCGTTTGGCAAGGCGCAGCGCCGCCGCCACCGCCGCGCCGCTCGAAATCCCGGCAAGGATTCCCTCCTCACGGGCGAGCCGCCGGGCGGTCTCCATCGCCTCCTCGTCGCCCACCTGCTCGATCAAGTCGATGAGCGACAGATCGAGCACCTCCGGCACGAACCCCGCGCCGATGCCCTGGATCTTGTGCGGCCCGGGCTTGACCGGTAGCCCTTCGCGCGTCTGCGTGAGCACAGGGCTACCCGCCGGCTCCACCGCCACCGACACGACGGGCTTGCCGCGGGTTTTTTTGAGGTAACGGCTCACGCCGGTGATGGTCCCGCCAGTGCCCACGCCAGCGACGAAGACATCCACCTGTCCGTCGGTATCGTGCCAGATCTCCGGCCCCGTGGTCTGCTCGTGGATGGCCGGATTGGCCGGATTGCGGAACTGCTGCAGCATCACGTAGCGCCGAGGGTCGGAAGCGGCGATCGCCTCGGCCCGCTCGATCGCGCCCTTCATCCCCTTGGCCCCTTCGGTGAGCACGAGCTTCGCCCCGAAGACGGCCAAAAGCTTCCGGCGCTCCAGGCTCATCGTCTCGGGCATGGTGAGCGTGAGGGGAATCCCCTTGGCCGCAGCCACGAATGCGAGCGCGATCCCCGTGTTGCCGCTCGTCGGCTCGATGAGCTCCTTGCCCGGACCGAGCAGGCCGCGGCGCTCGGCATCGGCCACCATGGACGCCCCGATGCGGCACTTCACCGAAAAAGCAGGATTGCGCGCCTCGATCTTGGCGAGTACCGTCGCCTTGGCCCCGGCAGTGAGGCGATTCAAGCGCACGAGCGGCGTGCGCCCGATGGAGGCAGGGTTATCGGCAAACCAGTTGGCCATCGTCTCTCTCCTCGATCAAGCGATGGTCGCATGATACCCTGCGCCGCACTGTCGCCCTACAACCCGCCGCTCGAAGCTCATGACGATTCGGACATAAGCCGACTACGCCCGATCGTCTTGACACGGATGGGCCGTCCGCTATAATTCGAGCCTCTCTTCCCCGATAGCTCAGTCGGTAGAGCAACGGACTGTTAATCCGTGGGTCGCAGGTTCGAGCCCTGCTCGGGGAGCCAATACATGCCTGCCTTTCTTTTCCATTCGCCTGCTCGATGAATCGAGCCGGGGTCTTTCGGTGCGACTCTGGTCACTCCACCCCGCGCTGCTCGATGCCAAAGGGCTCGTCGCCCTGTGGCGCGAGGGGCTGCTCGCCCAGGCGGTGCTCGCCGGGGCCACGCGCGGCTACCGCCACCATCCGCAGCTCGTGCGCTTCCGCGCGCATCCGATGCCGCTCACGGCGATCGCCGCCTATCTGCACGCGGTGGCCGACGAAGCCGAAGCGCGCAGCTACCGCTTCGATCGCGCGAAACTTCCGCCCCGCGAGGACGTCACGCCCATCGAAGTCAGCGAGGGACAACTCGCCCACGAATTCGCCCATCTACTGCGCAAGCTGGAGCAACGCGACCCAGCGCGGGCGGCGCGGCTCTCCGGCACGGCACCGCTGCCGCATCCGCTGATGCGCGTGGTGCCCGGGCCGGTGGCCGAGTGGGAAGTCGGGCGCTGAACCTCTCGCCATGCGCTCGCAAGAAGGCACAGGTGCGTCCGCGCGGTTTCGAGTGGAATACTCGAAACAAGGCAAGGGTCGACCGTGCCCTTGCCGTCTCCGTCGACACCGATTGCCAGGCGCCTCTCGGCCTTACGGAGATGGGATGCGGCTGCCCCACGAAGACACCTGCCCGTATCGCTGGGATACAATGCCCGACATGAAAGTCAAAGAATTCATCTCGCTGCTCGAACGCGACGGCTGGATTCAGGTACGGCAAAAAGGTAGTCACCGCCAGTTTCGCCACCCGACCAAGCCGGGTACGGTTACCGTCGCCGGCAAGCCAAGCGCCGACATCCCTCCCGGGACGCTTGCCAGTGCGCTCAAACAAGCCGGCCTCACCCTAGGAGAATGAGATGCGCTACATGGTCATCATCGAACGCAGCCCCCAGGGATACGGCGCCTACGTTCCCGATCTGCCAGGCTGCATTGCCGTTGCTGACACAGAAGAAGAAGTGCGCCGCCTCATCCAAGAAGCCATCGAATTCCACCTCGAAGGGCTCAAGGAAGAAGGGAAAGAAATTCCCGCTCCTCGCTCCTACGGCGAATTCGTCGAAATCCCGGCCTGAACCTCGCGCAGGCGCTGCTCGCCGCATCCGCTGATGCGCGTGGTGCCCGGGCCGGTGGCCGGGTGGGAAGTCGGGCGCTGAAGCGGGCCCCGGCTCGTGCTATCCTCGCAAGCCCTGTCGTTTTTCGCCCCCCTTGCCGATGATCCCCGAACCCTCCGATTCTCCCTCGCAAAAACTGCTCAAGCTGGAAAAGCGCCTGCTGCGCCAGGTGGGCCAGGCGATCGGCGACTTCGGCATGATCGAGGAAGGCGACACGGTGCTGGTGTGCGTCTCCGGCGGCAAGGATTCGCTCGGGCTGCTCGCGCTGCTGCAAAAGCTCCAGGCGCGCGCACCGGTACGCTTCCGGCTGATCGCGATGAACCTCGACCAGCGCCAGCCGGGTTTTCCCGAGGACGTGCTGCCGCGCCATTTCGCTCAGGTGGGGGTGGAGTACCGCATCGTACGCGAGGACACCTACTCCATCGTCAAGGAGAAGATCCCCGAAGGGAAGACCACCTGCTCGCTGTGCTCGCGCCTGCGCCGCGGCATCATCTACCGCACGGCGCGCGAGCTGGGGGCGAACAAGGTGGCGTTGGGGCACCACCGCGACGACATCCTCGAGACGTTCTTCCTCAACCTCTTCTTCGGCGGGCGTCTGAAGGCGATGCCGCCCAAACTGCGCAACGACGAGGGCGACCTGGTGGTGATCCGGCCGCTCGCCTACTGTGCGGAAGAGGATCTGGCGCGCTACGCCCGCGGCATGAATTTCCCCATCATCCCCTGCTCGCTGTGCGGCTCACAGGAAAACGCCCAGCGCCAGCAGGTGAAAGCCATGCTGCGTGCCTGGGAACGGGAGGATCCGCGCCGCATCGCCTCCATCTTCACCGCGCTCGGCCACGCCGTGCCCTCGCACCTGCTCGACCGCGCGCTCTTCGATTTCGCCTCGCTCGCCGCGGGAGCCGGGGGAGCGGAAGCGGCGCTCGACGAGGCCGTCGGTGCCGCCCCCGTGCATTTCTTTGCTCCCTCGCCGCTCAGAACTTGACGTTGATCGCGGCGTAGACCGATCGCCCCATGCCCGGCACGGCGATGCCCCAGGGTACGGCGTTGATGCTCATCGTCGTGCCCTGGCCGACGTAGGCTCCGCCGGTGGGCAGGTAGTAGAGCTTGTCGAAGAGGTTCTCCACGCCAAGGTCGAGCCGCACGTCTTTCCAATCGTGACTCGCACGCAGGTGCACGAGGCCGTAGCCCGGCGTCTCGATCTCGTTGCGCGCATCCGACACGTCGTCCTTGCGCGCACTCAGTTCCCAGTCCACGGCATTGTTCCAGCCGGCGAGCTGGTGCGTGAGGGTGAGCGTGGCGCGCCAAGGCACGATGTTGTAGAGGTCGTCGTCGGTGTCGCGGTTCTCGCCTTTGGTGTAGCTCAGCACCCCCTCGAAGCCGAAGGCGCCCAGGCCGGTGCGCGCAAGCGGCGCCTTGCCCGAGAGGTCGAACCCGTAGAGGCGCGCCGACTGGTTCTCGTAACGTAAGACGACGAACTGGTTGCGCGTGAGCCTGGCCGCCGGGGCGTTCTTCGCCGCATCCCACTGCAGCGCGTCGATGTAGTCATCGACGTAGGTGAGATAGGGCGTGAAGCGCAGGCCCCATTGGCGGTCGGCGGCGTGCCAGTCGATCGTGGCCGACAGCGTATAGGCTTTCTCCGGTTCGAGGTCGGGGTTGCCGATGTAGCCGTTGCCGTCGCCGACGAAGTTGTTCATCACCGCCGCCATCGTCCAGGTCGACCACGGATAGCGCTCGTAGAGGCTGGGCGAGCGAACCTTGCGCGCAAAGCCGAGCTCGAATTCGCGCATCTCGTCCAGGGTGTAGCGCGTGAGCGCGGTGAAGTCGAGGTTGTCGTCGGTGCGCTTGCGCTCGCGCGCGTTGAAGGCGGCCGCGTCCCTTTTCTGATAGTTCAGCATCGTTCCCATGCCGTTCGTGTCGGCATAGCCCTGCACCGGATCGGCATCGGTGGTGACGTGCTCGTAGCGCACGCCGGCGAGCGCCATCCAGCGGTCGCTCAATTTCGTCTCCCACTCGCCGAAGAGACCGGCGCGGTCGCGCTCGCCGTTCTTGATGTTCCAGAAGGTGCCGGGCCACATGTTGGCGCCAGAAGGCGGCCACCAGTCGTCCAGCGTGTAGTGCTGGTACTCGCCGCCCAGGCGCAGCACGTCGCGCTCGCTCAGGGCGATGTTGGCGGTGAGTTTCGCCCCCGTGGTCCTGCTCTCGGTGTTCATCGGCATGCCGGCGGCGCAGCTCGATCCGATCGGCGAGCAGGGCTTGCCGTTTGGCGCCGTCGGGCCACCCGAGGCCGTTCCGTACCAGTAGCGCTTGTCTTCGCCGAAATCCATGAAGTGATCGACGCTCTGGTGATAGGCCCGGGCATCGAGCGAGCCCCAGTCGAACTGGCCGAGATAGCGCAGATTGAAGAGGGTGGAATCGTTGTCCAGCATGTCCATGCGCTGGTTGGGATAGAGCTGGTCGGCCACGTTTTGCACGGCGACCGAGGCATCGAGGAGATGCGCGCCGCTCTTGAGCGCGAAGCCGACGAGGTGGTTGCTCAGCTCATAGCTGGTGGAGCCGACTTCGTCGCGATCCAGCGTATGGCCAGCGCGCCCGGTGGCGGTGAAATCTTTGAAGTCTCCGCCGGCGGTGTAGTCGTTCGCCTTGGCGTACGCCCCGAGATAGCGCACGCTCACCTGCTCGCCGGCAAGCGTGGCGGAGCCGTGCACTCCGAAGCCATCGCCATTGCTGCGGTAATAGGTGCCAGCCTCGCCGGTGACGAGCGTGCCCTGACCGGGCGCGGCGAAGCGCGGTTTGGGCGTCTCGACCACGATCGCCCCGCCAATCGCGTCGCCCCCCACGCTCACCGGCGTGACGCCGGTCCACACCTGGACGGTCTCGACCTGGCTCGGGTCGAGATAGGAGAAGGCCGGGTTCATGTGATTGGGGCAGGCCGAGAGCAGATCCATGCCGTCGACCTGCAGGCGCAGCCGGTCGTCGGCCAGGCCATGGATGGCCGGAAGGCTGGAAGCGCCGCCCGCGCCGTAGAGGGTCACGCCCGGCACCTTGCGCAAGAGGCTTGCCGTGTCGGCAGTGGCGGCGCGCAGCGGGGCGAGTTCCTGCGGGCCGAGCGTCGTAGCCGGCGGGGCGGCCTGTTCCTTCGTATCCAAGACGATCACCGGCGCGAGCACCGCGCCGCCTGGCGGCACCGCTTCGCTTTGTGCCCAGGCGGCAGGCATACCGGCAAACGCGAGCGCCAGGGCGAGCGGCAAGGGGCTGCGCCGCGGCGGAGACGAAGAAACGGGAGAGACGGTCATGGTACGCGGCTCCTTTCGGGAGAGACGAAAAGGGGTCGCCGACGCAGGCGACGACGGGCGGCGTCATCGTAACGTTTCGTTTCCTGCGGCTCAATTGAGGATTGTCAATTTTCCCGGGGGCGGTTTTGACGTCGCGCAAACTCCCTGCGCGCACGCATTGTCAACTCGGTTGCGCACGCCTAAGATTGCCTCATCGGCAGATGTGCCGCACAAAGGTCGAGACACGATGACATGCCCGGATTTGCACCGTACCTTTGCGCTCATGCTGCTTCCCGCCGCGCTGCTGCTGTCGGCCTGCGAGAAGGTCTCATCGCCGCCCGCCTTTCACGCCACCGAGATCCGCGAAGCCAGCTTCGGCCGCGAGCTGCGCCTGCCCGACACGGAAGGGCGCGTGCGCACGCTCGCCGACTTCCGCGGCGAAGTGGTGGGCGTCTACTTCGGTTTCCTGCAATGCCCCGACGTGTGCCCCACGGCCCTGTCGCGCGCGGTGGAGGTGAAGCGGCTGCTGGGCGAAGAGGGGAAACGCTTTCGCATCGTCTTCGTCACGGTGGACCCCGAGCGGGATACGCCCGAGGTCGTTCGAGCCTATCTCGACGCCTTCGATCCTTCGTTCGTTGGCCTGGTAGGAAGCCCGGAAGAGGTGGCCCGCACGGCCAAGGAATTCCGCGTCTATTACCGCAAGGTACCCACCGGCAGCTCCTACACGATGGATCACACCGCCACCACTTTCGTCTATAATGCCGACGGCAAGCTTCGACTGGCCGTACCCCATGCGCTTCCGGCCGAAGCATTCGCCGCCGACGTTCGGCGGCTGCTCGCCGAAGCGCCCGCTGCTCCAGGACGTTGATCGCCCGCTTTTCCCACGCAAGGAGTCGATGATGCCGACCACCCAAACCCGCCGTTCTCTCGGTCTCGCGCTGATGTTCGGCGCCTTCGCGCTGCCCGCCTGGGCGCAGACGGTCAAGGTCGAAGACCCCTGGGTCCAGGCCACGGTAGCGGGGCAGAAAGCCACGGCCGCCTTCATGAAGCTCACCGCCGACGCGCCGGTCAAGCTCACCGGCGGCAAGACGCCGGTCGCTCCCGTGGTGGAGATCCATGAAATGGTGATGGACGGCGACGTCATGAAGATGCGCGCCATCCCCGGCGGTCTGCCGCTCGAAGCCGGCAAGACGATGGAGCTCAAGCCCGGCGGCTACCACGTGATGCTCATTGACCTACCCAAGCCCGTGGAAGTCGGCCAGAAAGTGCCGCTCACCCTCATCTTCACCGACGCGCAGGGCAAGGAATTCGAGGTTGCCGTGGAAGCGCCGGCGCGTCCGCTCAAACGCGATCACGGCCAGAAATCCAGCCATGGCATGTGAAACGCCTCTCACCGAGCGGCGTCTGGGCAAACGCGGCCAGGCGCTGGTCGTGGCAGGAGAGAGCGGCCCGGCCTGGCGGGTCGTGGAGGGGATCGTGCGGCTCGACCTGCCGGTCCCCTTCGGCGAGGAGCATTTCGTCGGCATCGCCTGGGGCGGCGACCTGATCGGGGCGGAAGCGCTGATGTTCGGCCGCTATGGCTACACCGCCACCGCCGTCACGCCGGTGGTGCTCGAAGGCTGGAGCCAAGTGGCCGCCAAGGAACCGGCGGCCCTGCTCTATGCCCGCTTCGAGCACCGCATGGGCGAGGTGCTGCGCCTGCGCGCGGGCAAGGCGCCCGAGCGCATCGCCCGCCTCTTCGAGCTTGCCCAGTCGGTCGGAGCCGAGCCGCTGCGCCTGCGCCTGCGCGACATCGCCGCGATCACGGGGCTGCGCATCGAGACCGTGTCGCGCACGCTCAAGGCGATGGAAGCCGGCGGCCTCAGCTGAGACGCCGGTAGCCTCCGGGCACGCCATCCGGCGAAAATACGAACTGCCACAGCTGGTTGGTACGCGCACGGAACGTGCCGGCGCAGGCAAGCAGGTAGTAGCGCCACATGCGGTAGAAGCGCTCGCCGTAGCGCTCGCGAAAGCGCGGCCAGGCGGCTTCGAAGCGCTCGTACCAGGCCATCAGGGTCTTGTCGTAGTCGGCGCCGAAGTTGTGCAGGTCTTCCATCACGAACCAGTGCTCGCTCGCATCCGCCACTTCGCCGATCGAGGGCAGCTCCCCGTTGGGGAAGATGTATTTCTCGATCCACGGATCGGTGCCCCCACCGCGGCGGTTCTTGCCGATGGTGTGCAGCAGGAAGAGCCCGTCGTCGCGCAGGCTGCGGCGCGCCATGGCAAAATACGCCTTGTAGTTGCGCACCCCTACGTGTTCGAACATCCCCACCGAGGCGATGCGGTCGAACCGCTCCTTGCCATCGACGTTGAAGGTGCGGTAGTCGGCCAGGATGAAACGCACCGGCAGCCCCGTGCAGCGCTTCTGCCCCCAGGCGGCCTGGTCCTTGGAGATCGTCAGCCCCACGCACTCGACGCCGTAGTGCTCGGCGGCGTAGCGCATGAGGCTGCCCCAGCCGCAGCCGATGTCGAGCAGCCGCATCCCCGGTTCCAGCCCCAGCTTGCGGCAGATGAGGTCGAGCTTGGCCACCTGCGCCTCTTCCAGCGTCTTGGCGTTCGCCCAGTAGCCGCAGGAATAGGCCATGTAAGGATCGAGCATCGTTTCGAAGAAGTCGCTGCCCAGGTCGTAGTGCACCTCGCCCACGTGCCAGGCGCGGCGCACGGATTGCAGGTTGATGAGCCGCGCTTTCAGCGCCCGCCACACGAGCGAAGGATTTTTCACCCGCTCGTCGAGCCGCGCGCGCAGCACCCGGGCGAAGAACTCGTCGAGCCGCTCGCACTCCCACCAGCCGTCCATGTAGGCCTCGCCCAAGCCGAGACTGCCCTCGGCAAGCACGCGTTCGAGCACCTTGGGGTGTTTGATCTGGAAATCCCACGGCCGATCGCCGTCCAGTTTCACGTCGGCCTCGTCGAGCCAGGACTGCACCAGGGCCCGCAGCCGGTCGGCGCCGTGCGCCGGTCTCCTCGCCGGCCTCGGCCGTTCTTCGACCAAGCCTTGCTGTTGTAGTGTCGGCATATACCCCTCCAGGATGGAACGGAAGGCGGAGCCCTTCGGCCCCGCCTCGTTTCATCATAGACGATCGAGCGCGCGACGCACACCTTCGGCGTAGGCTGGATCGATCTGGGCAAAGAGGGCGAGCTGGCGCTCGACGATGAAATCCGGCACTCCTTTCATCGAACGCGCGAGGTTGCCATAGAGCCGCTCCTTGTGCGCCTCGTCGAAGAGCGCCCACAGCGCGCGCGGCTGCGAGAAGTCGTCGTTGCCGTCGCGATGGCTGTAGCGGTCGATCATGCCGATGGCCGACAGGGGCGGCTCCTTGACCTCGGGCCGCTCGACCGGACCACCGAAGGAGTTGGGCTCATAGTAGGCGTCCGGGTTTTCGTGGAAGTTGTCGAAGAAGCGCATCGACCCGTCCTTGTGGTAATGGTGCACCGGACAGCGCGGGCGGTTGACCGGCAGCGCCTCGTAGTGCGTCCCCAGGCGGTAGCGGTGGGCGTCGGCGTAGGAGAAGATGCGCGCCTGCAGCATCTTGTCGGGCGAGAACCCGATGCCCGGCACCACGTTCGAGGGCGAGAAGGCCGCCTGCTCGATCTCGGCAAAGTAGTTGTCCGGGTTGCGATCGAGTTCCATCACGCCCACTTCGATGAGCGGGGCGTCGCGATGCGGCCAAACCTTGGTGAGATCGAACGGATTCCAGCCGGTGCGCTCGCTCCAGGCGTCGGCCTCTTTCTCGCTCATCACCTGCACGTACATCGTCCAGCGAGGGTATTCGCCGCGCTCGATCGCGCCGAAGAGCGCCTCCTGGTAGCTCTCCCGCGTCTTGCCGATGATCGCTTCGGCCTCTTCGTCGGTGAGCGTCTCGTGCCCCTGCCGCGTCTTGAAATGGAACTTCACCCAGAAGCGCTCACCGGCCTCGTTCCAGAAGCTGTAGGTGTGGCTGCCATAGCCGTTCATGTGCATGGGCGAGCGCGGGATGCCCCGATCGGAGAAGAGGATGGTGAGCTGGTGCAGGCTCTCGGGCGAGAGCGACCAGAAGTCCCACATCGCCGTGGGCGAGCGCAGGTTGGTGCGCGGATGGCGCTTCTGCGTGTGGATGAAATCGGGGAACTTGTAGGCGTCGCGGATGAAGAAGACCGGCGTGTTGTTGCCCACGAGATCCCAGTTGCCTTCTTCGGTGTAGAACTTGAGCGCGAAGCCGCGCACGTCGCGCTCGGCATCGGCCGCGCCCATCTCGCCGGCCACCGTGGAGAAGCGCGCCAGCATGGGGATTTTCGCCCCGATCTGGGAAAATACCTTGGCACGGGAATACTTGCGGATGTCACCGGTGATGGTGAGCGTGCCGAACGCGCCCCAGCCCTTGGCGTGCACCACGCGCTCGGGGATGCGCTCACGGTTCTGGTGCGCGAGCTTTTCGAGCAGGACGTAGTCTTGCAGCAGCGTGGGGCCGCGTGGCCCGACGGTGAGCGAATTCTGGTTGTCGGCCACCGGCGCACCGGCCGTGGTGGTGAGATGATAGGGGCACTTCTGCTCGCTCATGGCGCGTTCTCCTTGCAGGGTCGAATGGCCGAACCGCGCGGTCTGACGGTTTGAAAACAGGCACACCACGGGCTGCGGAACTCATGAAGGTGCAGCGCCTTCGCGCCGCGCCATCGACTTCATCATAGAAGAGGACTGCCCCGCGGCCAATCGTTCCTGCCTATCGACGGAATCAGGGAAAATTCCAGAATCGCCCTATGTCGTTCCCAAACCCCCGCCGATGACCTAAGATTGGCAAAGATCTCCCGGCGCGCCAGGGGCTGCGCCGCAAAAAAACGAGGAAAAGCCATGGAACATCGACCGTCGAGTGAAGCCCGCGGCAAGGAACTGGCGCTCTTGTGCCTGGGAGCGCTGGGGGTCGTCTACGGCGACATCGGCACGAGCCCGCTCTATGCGATGAAGGAAGTCTTCGCCGGCAACCATCCCATCGCCCTGGAGCGGGCCAACGTGCTCGGCAGCCTCTCGCTCTTCTTCTGGGCGCTCATCATCATCGTCGCCGTAAAATACGTTATTTTCATCATGCGCGCCGACAACCGCGGCGAGGGCGGCATCATGGCGCTCATCGCGCTCGCGCTGCGCGACACGCGCCCCGGCAGCCGCTCGCAGGCGGTCGTACTCGGCGTCGGCATCCTGGGCGCGGCCATGTTCTACGGCGACGGCATGGTCACGCCGGCCATCTCGGTGCTCTCGGCCGTGGAAGGGCTGCAGATCGCCGCACCGGCGCTGCATCACGTGGTGCTGCCGGTGTCGCTGACGGTGCTCCTCATCCTGTTCTACCTGCAGCACCACGGCACGACGCTCGTCGGGCATGCCTTCGGGCCGGTGATGTTGGTCTGGTTCGTGGTGCTGGCGCTCCTTGGCCTCAACCAGATCCTCGATGCGCCGGAAGTGCTCGCCGCCCTCAGCCCGGCGTACGCAATCTCCTTTCTCGTGCACCATCACGCGATGGCCCTGGTGGCGATGGGCAACGTCGTGCTGGCGATCACCGGGGCGGAGGCGCTCTACGCCGACATGGGGCACTTCGGACGCAAGCCCATCCGGCGCAGCTGGTTCCTGCTGGTCTTGCCCGCGCTGGTGCTCAACTACTTCGGCCAAGGTGCGCTGCTGCTGCGCGACCCTTCCGCAATGCAGAACCCCTTCTATTTCATGGCCCCCGAATGGGCGCTCTACCCCATGCTGGGCCTGGCGACGCTGGCGACCGTCATCGCCTCCCAGTCCGTCATCTCGGGCGCCTTCTCCATCACCCGGCAAGCGATCCAGCTGGGGTTCCTGCCGCGCATGGAAGTACGCCACACCTCGGAGCGCGAGCAGGGGCAAATCTACATACCCGTGCTCAACTGGGCGCTGATGGCCGCGGTGATGCTGCTGGTGCTCGGGTTCCGCTCCTCGAACAACCTCGCGGCGGCCTACGGCCTGGCGGTGACCGGTGACATGGTGATCACCTCGCTTTTGGCCACCGTGGTGGCCGCCCGCGTCTGGGGCTGGGGCTGGGCCCGCGCCGTGGCGCTCTTCGCCTGCTTCCTCGCGGTGGAATTGACCTTCCTCACCGCCAACGTGCTGAAGATTCCCGATGGCGGCTGGTTCCCGCTGTGCGTGGGGCTGGTGGTCTTCGTGGTGATGCTCACCTGGAAGCAGGGGCGGGAACTGCTCATCGAGCGGCTCGAGGGCGGACGCATGAGCCTTGTCGGCTTCATCGAGTCGCTGCGCGGCGGCATGCCGCTGCGCGTGCCGGGCACGGCGGTCTTTCTCAACGCCCACCCCGACCGCGTGCCGCACGCCTTGCTGCACAACCTCATGCACAACAAGATCCTGCACGAGCGCGTAGTGGTGGCCAGCGTGCACTTCGAGGACGTTCCCTACGTGCCACCTGAGGAACGGCTGGAAATCCGGGAGCTGCCGGAGAACTTCTGGCAGGTGATCGTGCGCTATGGTTTCATGGACGAGCCCGATCTGCCAGCCGCGCTCGTCGGCGCCGCCCCCAGAGGGTTGGAGTGCGAGCCGCTCGCCACTTCGTGGTTTCTGGGTCGCGAAACGGTCATTCCCCGCCCCAGTCCCGAGATGCGGCAGTGGCGCAAGCGGATCTTCGTCGCCCTGCATCGCAACGCCGGCAGCGTCACCGCCTTCTTCAAGATTCCGCCCAACCGCGTCGTCGAGCTCGGCACCCAGGTGCTACTGTAGACAAAAAAACCTCCCGCCGGGAAGGACGGGAGGTACGTCGTACCGCCTGGGTTGCCTTACTGCGCCGGCGCGAGCCGGATGAGATAGTCGAAGGCCGACAGCGCCGCCTTCGCCCCCTCGCCCATGGCGATGATGATCTGCTTGTAGGGCACGGTGGTGCAGTCGCCGGCGGCGAACACTCCGGGGGCAGACGTGCTGCAGCGCGCGTCGATCTCGATCTCGCCGAAGCGGTTACGCGCCACCGCCCCTTCGAGCCAGTCGGTGTTGGGCACCAGGCCGATCTGCACGAACACGCCGGCCAATTCCACCGTGTGTTCTTCGCCCGTGGCACGATCGCGGTAGCGCAGGGCATTGACCTTCGCCCCATCGCCGAGGATTTCCATGGTCTGGGCATTGGTGACGATGGTCACGTTGGGCAGGCTCTTGAGTTTGCGCTGCAGCACGGCGTCGGCGCGCAGGGCATCGGCGAATTCGATGAGCGTGACGTGCGCGACGATGCCGGCCAGATCGATCGCCGCCTCCACGCCGGAATTGCCGCCGCCGATCACCGCCACTTTCTTGCCCTTGAAGAGCGGTCCGTCGCAGTGCGGGCAGTAGGCCACGCCCCGGCCGCGGTATTCCTTCTCGCCGGGCACGCCCAGCTCGCGCCAGCGCGCGCCGGTGGCGAGGATCACCGCCTTGGCCCCGAGCTCGGCGCCGTTGGCGAGCGCCACCTTCGCCGTCTTGCCCGGCTCGGCGGGAACGTCGAGGCGTACCGCGCGCTGATGATTCATGATATCTACATCATAGGCCTTGACGTGCTCTTCGAGCCCCGCGACGAGCTTGGGCCCCTCGGTCTCCTTCACCGAGATGAAGTTCTCGATGGCGAGCGTATCCATCACCTGACCGCCGAAGCGCTCGGCCACGATGCCGGTGCGCAGGCCCTTGCGCGCGGCATAGATCGCCGCCGCCGCCCCGGCCGGTCCACCGCCGACGATGAGGATGTCGAACTCGCCTTTCTGGGAGAGCCGCGCCCGCTCGCGCGCTTCGGCCTGCGTGTCGACCTTGGCGAGGATCTCCGGCAGCTCCATGCGTCCTTGGCCGAAGAGCTCGCCGTTGAGATAGACGGTGGGCACGGCCATGATCTGCTTGGCCTCGACCTCGGCGGGGAAGCTCGCCCCGTCGATCATCACCGCCTGCACCTTCGGATTCAAGGCGGCCATGGTGTTGACCGACTGCACCACCTCCGGGCAGTTGTGGCACGACAGCGACACGTACACTTCGAAAGAGAGCGGCGACTCCAGGCTCTTGACCTGCTCGATCACCTCCGGCTCGAGCTTGGGCGGGTAGCCGCTCACCTGCAGCAGCGCGAGAATGAGCGAGGCGAACTCGTGCCCCAGCGGCAAGCCGGCGAAATGCACCCGCGGGGCTTCGCCGGGGCGCGTCACCGCGAACGCCGGGCGCCGACCGCCGGCGACTTCCTCACCCACCGCTTCGCGCACCGTCACCTTGCCGCCGCCGGCAGCGACGATCTCCTGCACCAGCTCGGCCAGCTGCCGACCGCGCTCGCTGTCGTCGAGCGCCGTGACGAGCTCGATCGGCCCGGCGAGCCGGGTCAGATATTGCGTCAAGGCGTTCTTCGTTTCTTGATCGAGCAATGCCATGGTAAATCCCCCCTTCGTCGAAACTTCGGATGAAAAAAGCCCCTCGGCCTCTTTCGGCCGACGTCTCCGTGATGCAAGGAAAAGGCGCCGCCGCCTCGTGCGGACGGTCGGCGCCCGGAATCTGGCTCCAACCGGGAGTGACCGCGGTTGGAATCCAGGCGATCAGATCTTGCCGACCAGATCGATGGAAGGCTTGAGCGTCTCGGCGCCTTCGTTCCACTTGGCCGGGCAGACTTCACCCGGATGCTCGGCCACGTACTTGGCAGCTTTCACTTTGCGCAGCAGCTCGGCGGCATTGCGGCCGATGCTGTTGTCGTTGACCTCCATCCCCTTGATGACGCCGTTGGGGTCGATGATGAAGGTGCCGCGCAGCGCCAGGCCTTCTTCCTCGATCAGCACGTCGAAGGCGCGGGCGAGTTTCTGCGCCGGGTCGCCGAGCATGGGATAACGCACTTTCTTGATGGCGGGAGAAGCCTCGGCCCAGGCCTTGTGCGTGAAGTGGGTGTCGGTCGACACGGAATAGATCTCGCAGTTGATCTTCTTGAACTCGTCGTACAGATCGGCGAGATCTTCGAGTTCGGTCGGGCACACGAAGGTAAAGTCGGCCGGATAGAACACGAACACCGACCAATGGCCGCGCAGATCGGCGTCGGTCACTTCGACGAACTTGCCGTTGTGATAAGCCTGCACTTTGAACGGAACGACTTGGGTGTTGATCAAGCTCATAACGGTTCCTCCTGTCTGGGTTTGCACATGGCGCCGGTCGGTCGACCGGCGGAGGCCCGGCGCTGCTGCCGGTCACCACGCGAACCATTCTAGGTCAGGCTCCGGGCAAAATCCAATCGTTCCTGGCAAACGTCATGATAGTTAAAAACTATCAAAAAAACACATGATTTAAAGCGTTCTCAATGATCCACACTTCCGTCGTGGGCGACGCCTTTCGGGACATGCGCTAGAATTGCCCCTCGAACCGTGCCCGGAGAGGATGATGGACCCGCGTCTGCGCGAAATCCCCTACAACTACACCTCCTTGTCCGACCGTGAGATCGTGATCCGGCTGCTGGGCGAGGAAGCCTGGGCGATCCTGGAGGCCCTGCGCGCCGAGCGCGTCACCGGCCGCTCGGCCCGCATGCTCTTCGAGATTCTCGGCGACATCTGGGTGGTGCGGCGCAACCCCTTTCTCGAAGACGATCTGCTCGCCAACCGCAAGCGGCGCCAGGCACTCGTCGAAGCCCTACGCCACCGGCTCGACGAGGTGGAGAAACGGCGCGTGGCAAGCGCCGCCGCCGATCCCGAGCGCGCCGCGCGCGTGGCGCGTCTGGTCGAGCTCACGGCGGCCGCGATCGACGCCTTCGAGCGCTCCTTCGGCGAAACCGAACGGCTGCGCAAGGACGTGCTGCGCGTGCTGTCGCGCCACACGCGCCGCGACAACATCCGCTTCGACGGGCACGCGCGCGTCTCGCACGTCACCGACGCCACCGACTGGCGCGTGGAGCTGCCCTTCGTCGTGCTCACGCCGGACACCGAAGAGGAAATCGCTCCGCTGGTGCGCGGCTGCATCGAGCTAGGGCTGACCATCATCCCGCGCGGCGGCGGCACCGGCTACACCGGCGGCGCCGTGCCACTCGATTCGCGCTCGGCCGTCATCAACACGGAGAAGCTCACCTCGCTCGGCCCGGTCGAGGAGGTGGATCTGCCCGGGCGCGAAGGGCCATTGCCGCAGCGCTACCCCACCATCCGCACCGGCGCGGGCGTCGTCACCCAGCGCGTGGCCGATGCCGCGACCGCCGCGGGGCGCGTCTTCGCCGTCGACCCCACCTCGGCCGAAGCCTGCTGCATCGGCGGCAACATCGCCATGAACGCCGGCGGCAAGAAGGCGGTGCTGTGGGGCACGGCGCTCGACAACCTGCTGTGGTGGAAAATGGTCACGCCCGACGGCAACTGGCTCGAAGTCGAGCGGCTCGAGCACAACCTCGGCAAGATCCACGAGCAGGAGACGGTCTACTTCCGCCTGCGCCGCTTCGACGGGCTCACCTACGCGCCTTTGGGCGAGGAGATCATCAGCGCGCCGGGCGCGACGATGCGCAAACCGGGCCTGGGCAAGGACGTCACCGACAAATACCTGCACGGCATCCCCGGCATCCAGAAGGAAGGCACCGACGGCCTCATCGTGGCCGCGCGCTGGGTGCTGCACAAGATGCCGCCGGTCACGCGCACCGTCTGCCTCGAATTCTTCGGCCAGGTGCGCGACGCGGTGCCGGCCATCGTCGAGATCACCGACTACTTCAAGCCCGGCGGCGAAGGGCACGCAGCCGGAGTGCAACTGGCCGGCCTCGAGCACCTCGACGAGCGCTACGTCAAGGCCGTGGGCTATACCACCAAGGCCAAGCGCCGCGGTCGGCCCAAGATGGTGCTGGTGGGCGACATCGTCGGCCACGACGAAGAGGCGGTGATGCGCGCCGCCTCCGACGTGGTGCGGATGTGCAACAGGCGCGACGCCGAAGGTTTCATCGCCGTCACCCCCGAGCAGCGCAAGCGCTTCTGGCTCGAACGCTCCCGCACCGCGGCCATTTCCCGGCATACCAACGCCTTCAAGATCAACGAAGACGTCGTCATTCCCCTGCCCAAGATGGGCGAGTACTGCGACGCCGTCGAGCGCATCAACATCGAGCTGTCGCTCGACAACAAGCTCGCCCTGTGCGACCGGCTCGAAGCCTTCCTGCGCGAACCCAAGCTGCCGCTCGATCCGGGCGACGCCGACCTGCCGCCGGAGACGCTCATCGGCGAGAAGCGCGAGCACGCGCTCGAGCTCGTCGACGCGGTGCGCCGGCGCTGGCGCTGGCTGCGCGACCACCTCGACCTGCCGCTCGCCGAAGCCGAGCCGCACTTCGCCGCATACGGCATCGAAGCGGGCGAACTCACCAACCAGGCCGAGGCGCTCACGCTCTTCCACCGCCTGCAGGACTACTCCATCCGCGTCTCCTGGAAACGCGAACTGCGCCCGGGGCTCATGCGCATTTTCGACGGCGACGTCTTCCGCCCCACGCGCGAGCGCATCCTCGAGCTCCACGAGCAGGTCAAGCGCGGTCGGCTCTTCGTGGCGCTGCACATGCACGCCGGCGACGGCAACGTGCATACCAACATCCCGGTCAATTCCGACGACTATGAAATGCTGCAGACCGCCAACCGCGTGGTCGACCGCATCATGGCGGTGGCGAAGTCGCTGGGCGGGGTCATCTCCGGCGAGCACGGCATCGGCATCACCAAGATCGACTATCTCGACGAGGAGCAGCTTCGCCCCTTCTGGGACTACAAACGCCGCATCGACCCCAAGGGGGCGTTCAACCGCGGCAAGCTCATGCCTGGCGGCAACCTCTCCCGCGCCTACACGCCCTCGTTCAACCTGCTCGGGCACGAGTCGCTCATCATGGAGCAGACCGAGATCGGGGCGATCGCCGACGACATCAAATCCTGCCTGCGCTGCGGCAAATGCAAACCCGTGTGCTCGACGCACGTGCCGCGCGCCAATCTCCTCTACAGCCCGCGCGACAAGATCCTCTCCACCTCGCAGCTCATCGAGGCGCTGCTCTACGAGGAGCAGACGCGCCGCGGCGTGTCGCTGGCGCACTGGGCCGAGTTCGAAGACATCGGCGATCACTGCACCGTCTGCCACAAGTGCGAGAAACCCTGCCCGGTGGACATCGACTTCGGCGACGTCTCGATCAAGATGAGGAACCTGCTGCGCAAGCAGGGGAAGAATTCCTTCAACCCGGGCACGAAGGCGGCGATGCTGCTGCTCACGATCAAGGACCCGACCACGGTCAAGCTCGTGCGCAAGACCATGGTCGAGTGGGGCTACAAGGCGCAGCGCCTGGCGCATCATTGGGCCAAGCGCCTCGGGCTCATCCAGGAGCAGACGCGCCGCCCGCCGCTCACCGTGGGCAAGCCGCCGATCCGCGAGCAGGTGATCCACTTCGTGAACAAGCCCATGCCGGGCAATCTGCCCAAGCGCACGGCACGGCAACTCCTCGACATCGAGGACCAGACGGTGATCCCGGTGATCCGCAACCCGCAGGTGCCGGCGGGCGAGTCGGAAGCCGTGTTCTACTTCCCCGGCTGCGGCTCCGAGCGCCTCTTCAGCCAGGTGGGTCTGGCCACCCAGGCCATGCTCTACCACGTGGGCGCCACCACGGTGCTACCGCCGGGCTACCTCTGCTGCGGCTATCCGCAAACGGCCGCCGGTAACGACGACAAGGGGCAGCGCATCACCACCGAGAACCGCGTGCTCTTCCATCGCGTGGCCAACACGCTCAACTATCTCGACATCAAGACCGTGGTCGTCTCCTGCGGCACCTGCATGGACCAGCTGCTCGACTACCACTTCGAGCAGATCTTCCCTGGCTGCCGCCTGCTCGACATCCACGAATACCTGATGGAGAAAGGCATCGCGCTCGATGGCATTCCCGGCGTGCGCTACATGTACCACGAGCCCTGCCACACGCCGATGAAGCAGTACGCCGGCATCGAGGTGACGAAGAAACTGCTGGGCACCGAGGTCGTGCTCAACGACCGCTGCTGCGGCGAATCGGGAACGCTCGCCGTCACGCGGCCGGACGTGTCGACGCAGGTGCGTTTCCGCAAGCAGGAAGAACTGGAGAAGGACGCCGCGCGGCTTCGCGCCGACGCCGCGCCGGGCACGCCGGTGAAGGTGCTCACCTCCTGCCCCAGCTGCCTGCAGGGGCTGAGCCGCTTCGAGCACGACGCGGGAGGGCTGGATGCCGATTACGTGGTGGTGGAACTGGCGAAGCACCTGCTCGGCCCTGAGTGGCTCGAGCGCTACGTCGAGGCCGCCAACCGCGGCGGGATCGAGCGCGTGCTCCTGTGAGCTTGGCGCGGCCCGTCTGTGGGACGGGCCGCGCCGGGATCATCGCCCCTGCTGCTGTGCGCGCAAGGCTTCTTCGAGCTCACGGCGCTCGGCAGCGAGGCGCTCCGCCGCCGTGCGCCGCTCGTCCAAGAGGCGCTGCAGGGTCGGCACGAGCGCATCGGGGTCCGTCCCCTCGGCGAGCAGGGCGCGGATCTGGGCGATCTGCCGGTCGTAGTCGGCCAACTGCGCGTCGCGCCAGGCATCGAACGCCTGCAACGTCGGAAAAGCCTGCAGCAGACGCTCCTGCTTGCGGCGCAGGCCCTGTTCCTGCGGCGAGAGCGCCCCGGCCCCGCTTGCCTCCTGACGCTGCGCCCGCTCGGCCGCCGGATCGATCACCTTGCGGATCATGCCGCTGTCGTCGACCAGCCAGTATTTGCGCCCATAACACTCGGCGGGCAACGGGTTGCCGCACACGCGCCGGCCGTTGGCATCGTCGCAGCATGCCACCCCGGTCGGGCCGCCCGCCGTGGCCGACGCCATGACCGCCGCCAGCGCCCCCATCAAGACCCCACCCCCGATCCACCGCCCCATCGTCCCCGGCCCTCACGGCTCGATCCGCATATGATATGCGATAAGGACGATCGATACCACGTCCACCTTGGCATGGGCGTGCCGGG